>JAGUWA010000377.1 GCA_020062605.1 Parvibaculum sp.
GGCAAGCTCGGCGACCTGAACGAGGCGACGCGGCGCGCGGCCGCCGCCGGTCAGACCTTCGGCCTCATCCTGATTGCGCTTGGCGTGGTGAGCCTCTTCTCGGGCAATATCATCGGCGGCCTCTGGTGGGGCCTGATCGGCCTCTTCCTCCACACGGCGTCGCGCGCTTCCTACGCGCAATTGCAGGCGCATGTGCTGCTTGAGGCCGAACCCGTCTCGCGCTTCATGACGAAGAACCCGGTGACCGCGCCTGCGGACATCACACTGCGCGAACTCGTCGATAATTATGTCTATGGCTCGTTCCACGAAACCTTCCCGGTGATGGAAGGCGAGCGGCTCGTGGGCAGCATCGGCGTTGCCGACCTGCGCGGCACGGACAGCGCCGAATGGGAACGGAAGAAAGTGAGTGATGTCATGCACCCTCTCTCCGGCAAGAACACGGTGGCGCCAGGGGAAAACGCCGAGACGGCGCTCCGCCTGATGCGCGAGGGCGGACATTCGCGGCTCATCGTGGTGGAAGGCGGCAAGCTCGCCGGCATCGTCGCGCTGCGCGACATCATGCGGCTGATGGAGCTGAAGAGCACCCTGGGCTAGGCGGGTGTGCCCGTGAAGGCGAACAGAACACTCGGGCCAAGCAGCACGGCGTTGTAGACGCCATGCATGATGGCGGGCGCCCGAAGCGAGCCGGTACCTTGAGCGAACCACGCAAGAACGAAGCCGACAACAAAGAGCATGGCCGTCAGCGTCGAACCGCCGAGGCCGGGCAACGCGAAAAGGTGCCCATGCGAGAGCGAAAAAAGAAGTGCGGTGAGGCCCGCACTCCAGAGAAAGGGTAGACGCACGGAGAAAAGCCGGAACAGGACACCGCGAAAATAGAGTTCCTCGGCAACCGGCGCCAGGAGCACCGCGACAATGGCGAGCACAAGCGCTTCGCCACCGCTCGACGGCGACAGCAGATCGCTCTGCTCCATGAGCTGCTGCTGCGTCTCGGCAGGCAGCATCGACAACGCCCACATGAAGGACAGGGCGAAGACGGCGCCCACACCACCGGCCGCAAGAACGCTTCCACGGCGGATGCGCGGGAAACAGGCGGAGGAGAGCCGGTAGCCGCGAAAGGCAAGAAGCGCGGCCCCCGTCAGGATGAAGCCTGCATAAAGCGCGACCTGCGCGAGGTAGGCGAACCAGACCGTCGAGGACGTAGTGACCCACCAGCCGGCGAGCCTCACGCCGCCGGGCGCATTGAAGTGCCAGTCGAGCACAACGGCGGAGGCGCCCGCCAGAGAGGTGACGACAGCGGCGCCAAGCGGCAGGAGGAAGATGTCGTACCAGCGCAACGCCAGCGGCTGTGCGATGACGATGGAAAGCGGCGCGTCCGGCGGCGGCGCATCGGGACCCCATATCGCCATGCGTTTACCGGCCCGCCCTGTCGATGAATGACATCATGAGGCGGAGGATAGACGGCTTCGCTCCGCGAACGCCACCTTATTGGTCTATCAGCCCGCCGCCTTCTCTGCTTTCGAAGCCATGAAGGCACGCCAGCCGCCGAAAGCCGTAATGTCCTCGGCACCGTCGAGGCCGCTCTCCTCGCAAAGGAACCCCTTCACGCCGCGCCCGTTCTGAAGATCGAGCGTGCCGATGCAGAGCGGCTGCGGCACGCCCGCCATGAAGCTACCGAATGCCGCGCGCGGTACGCGCCAGACTTCGAGTTCGATTGCGGCGCCGCCTTCCGCGACACGCACGAGCCCCGGCCGGAAGGGCGGCCCTCCGGCCAGTGCATAGAAGCGGTAACGGGGCGCGGTCCTTGTGCGCTCGACAAACATGGCGCCGCGCGAGGTGAGTTCATGGTTGAGCGGCAGGCCGGACATATGCGCGCCGACGACCGCAAGCTCGATGAAACCTTCATCCGGCTGGGCGGGCGGCAGCGGTGCACCGGGCGCAAGCCCCTGCGCCGCTTCGAAAAGACACGCGAGCGCGACGAGCTTTCCTTCCGAAAAGGCGGGCGCACAAAACGTGATGCCGAACGGGAGGCCGGCCGCTCTTCCATCCGTACGAATGCCGGCGGGGACCGCAATGCCCGACATGTCGAGCAGGTTCATGAAATTCGTATAGGTGCCGAGGCGGCTGTTGATCTTCACCGGATCGGCCATCACCTCGTCCACGCGGTAGATGGTGGGCGCGCTCGGCACGGCGAGCACGTCGATATCGGCGAAGAGCGCAAGCGCACGGCGTTTCAGCGCCTCGAGCCGGTAGAGCGCCTCGAAAGTCTCGACGGCATTGCGGCTTCTGCCGCCAAGCACGATGCCGCGCACGGTGGGATCGGTTTCGGCCTCATGCGCTTCAATGAACGTACCGACGGCGGCGGTGCGTTCCGCAACGAATGGGCCTTCGTAGAGAAGCGCCGCGGTTTCCGCGAAGACCGAGAAGTCAATCCGCCGCGCGCGGCCGCCAAGCTCCTCCAGCCGGTCCGCCGCTTCCTCGAAAAGCCGCGCTGCCTCGTCGTCACCGAAAAACTGGAGGTCCGATGCGCGCGGCACCGCGAAGGTGAAGCCGCCGGCAAGAGACGGCTTCGCCTCCGGCATGCGGGCCCGCGCGTAAACATCCTGCCCGTCGA
>JAGUWA010000106.1 GCA_020062605.1 Parvibaculum sp.
CCGTTCGACGGGCTCTGGCTCGATGCGCCGGCATCCGTGCTCGAGGCGCGTGTCGCGGCGCGGGAACGGCAGGGCCGCGATCCGTCGGATGCGGGCGTTGCCGTGCTGAAGCGCCAGCTTGGCTACGATCCCGGCGAGATGACGTGGAAGAAGGTCGATGCGTCCGGCACGCCGGAGGAGGCGCTGGCGGGGGCACTGGGCCTGTTGGGTCCGGTCACCAAATAATGTCATTGCGAGGAGCGCAGCGACGAAGCAATCCAGGGCCGCTTATTCGGAGGTTGCCGCCCCTGGATTGCTTCGTCGGCCTTACGGCCTCCTCGCAATGACGGGGGAAACGATAGTGCTGGTGCCCCGTATGGCACTTCTCTTTCTAGCGGCTTCGTGCCGGAAAGGCGCGCCGGTCCCGCTGCATCATCCTCCCGCTGGCGCGCACCCGCGCCTTCCTCTAGATTGCGCCCATGACCCAGAACGACAATGCAAAGCGCAAGACGCTGATCCTGACCGGCGCGAGCCGGGGCATCGGCCATGCGACCGTGAAGCGCTTTTCGAGCGCGGGCTGGCGCGTGATCACCTGTTCGCGCCATCCCTTCCCCGAGGACTGCCCCTGGGAGGCGGGTCCGGAGGATCACATCCAGGTCGATCTTGCCGATGTGAAGAACACGGAAGCCGCCATTGCCGAAATGCGTGAGCGGCTGAAGGATCAGGGCGGGCAGCTTCACGCGCTTGTGAACAACGCGGCGATCTCGCCGAAAGGGCCGGGCGGCTCGCGCCTCGGCGTTTTCGATACGGAAGTCGCGACCTGGACCCAGGTGTTTCAGGTCAATTTCTTCGCGCCGGTGATGCTCGCGCGCGGGCTCGTGGAAGAGCTGAAGAAGGCGCAAGGCTCGGTCGTGAACGTGACCTCGATCGCGGGCGTGCGCGTGCATCCTTTTGCCGGATCGGCCTATGCGACCTCGAAGGCGGCGCTCGCCGCGCTGACGCGGGAAATGGCATCGGAATTCGGCCGTCTCGGCGTCCGCGTGAACGCCATTGCGCCGGGCGAGATCGACACGGCGATATTGTCGCCCGGCACGGACAAGATCGTCGCCGAAATCCCGATGCAGCGCCTCGGTACGCCGGAAGAAGTGGCGCGCACGATCTATTTTCTGTGTACGGATCAGTCGAGCTACGTCAACGGCGCGGAAATCCAGATCAATGGTGGCCAGCACGTTTAGAGAGCGGTCATTGCCCGGCGGCAGGGTAAATACAAAACTGTCATCCCGGCGAAAGCCGGGATCCACCTGAGTGGCGGTTCATGCATTCGTCAATATATGTGTCTGCCGACAGGCCCGTGGGCCCCGGCTTTCGCCGGGGTGACACCCTTGGGTTGGGCGAGATAACGCGCAAAATCCTCGATGAGAGATTTTTGTGAAGAGAGACGCCGCCTGTGGCGGCTTCTGGATGCCCGGGTCAAGCCCGGGCATGACGAACCAAGTAAGAAAAGGGGCCCCTTCACATCGTGAAGATCACCGCGCTCTGGCTGTCGCGGATGACGGCGTCTTCGCTGACCGTGAAGGTCGAGACGATGTAGCCGGTCGCATTCTCGAAGATGCCGCTGCCGCCTTCGACCTGGCGGATGACGCAGCCTTGCTGGAGGGCCTCTTCTTCCGTGTCCTCGATGAAGCCTTCGCCGCGCGTGGAATAGCGGATAGCGCCCGCGCCGAAGGAAATCTCGCCCGTCTCGGTGAAGCCGCCATAATCGTCCGTTTCGACCGTGGCGCTGAGCGTCGCGCTGCGGCCGCCCTGCGTGAGCGCGGCGTCGAGCCCCGGCGGAATGGCCGCGACGGACAGGATGTTCATGCGGCTTCCCATCTCGTCTTCGGGCGAGACCGTGCCTTCGAAGGTGAGCTGATAACGAAGTTCGGGCATCAGGCGGCGCGAAGCCCTTCCTTGGTCACCTGGGCCTCCACCTCGTCGAGCGCCTTGTGGACGGCGGCGAACATGTCGTCGATCTGCTCGGCCGCGATGATGAGCGGCGGGCAGAAGGCGACG
>JAGUWA010000440.1 GCA_020062605.1 Parvibaculum sp.
AAGCCCCGCAATCCGGTCCTCGCCCGCCGGCTCGGCGCCCAGGAGCCCGATCCAGCCCTTCGCGGCGGTTTCCGCCTCCGGCACCGCTAGCTGCACCCTGTCGATCTTGCTGAGCACGCGTCCGCCTTCCTTTTTGAGCCGTCCCCCCTGTTCCGGCGGGGATGGACGTCCTCTATTGTTGCGCCAAGCATGGCAGAGCCTGCCGCGCGGCGAAACCGCAGGAAATTGACCATAATTCATTTTGCGAGCGAGCTTCAGCTATAGGTCAGCATTCCTGTCTTATTTGCTTGATTCAGGAGAGCGGGTTTGGCATGATCCGCCAACTGGGAAAGTCACGCTTTCCCGGCACCATTGGCTGACCGGACGATCAAGCGGTCGGGCCTGCCAGTAAGCCTCCGCTCCGGGCAATAGGGAGCACCCAGCAGAAAGCTCCGTCGGCGATGGCGGCACTGCAAGGGTATGCAAGAGCGCCGGAAGCTGTTCAAGGCCCGGCGCCCGGGCGTGCCGGAAAGCGGACCGCGAGAGCGGTCCGGCGGTGATCTGTCTCGCCGGAAGTTTCGGCCGGGACTTTTGCGATAACGCGTGCGGTTCGCTAGCGTCCCCCGCCCCGAGGAATCGGGGCTCCGGCCGGAACGGCTCAGGGGGAAGAGAGGCGCACGGGCGGAACATGTTTGAAGACGTCGAGGCGACCTGCGCTGTAGTCCGGGAGTGTAATCCGGTGTCGCAGGTCCGGGTTAAGGATGGGATGGTATGACGCAGAGGCGGGAAGATATGAGCCGGTTCGCGGCCCAGCGCGTAGCGGGTCTCCCCGAGGCGCAGGGTCTCTACGACCCCCGTAACGAGCACGATGCCTGCGGCATCGGCTTCATTGCGAACATCCACAACCGAAAATCCCACAAGATCATCGAGGATGGCCTGCGGATTCTCGAAAATCTCGAGCATCGCGGTGCCGTCGGCGCGGACCCGAAGGCGGGCGACGGCGCGGGCATTCTGATTCAGCTCCCCGATACCTTCTTCCGCAAGGAAGCGGCAAAGCTCGGCTTCGAACTGCCGGCCGAAGGTCATTACGGCGTCGGCATGCTGTTCCTGCCGAAGGCGGCGGACGCGCGCCAGAAGATCGTCGATCTGGTGGACAAGATCATTGCCGAGGAAGGCCAGACCCTTCTCGGCTGGCGCGTCGTGCCGGTCGACAATTCGGATCTCGGCGTCTCGGTCATCCCGACCGAGCCCTATCACATGCAGGTTTTCGTGGCGCGCTCGGCGGACTGCGCGGATCAGGATGCGTTCGAGCGCAAGCTCTTCGTCATCCGCAAGCGCGTCTTCAACACGCTGCTCGCCGAGGAAGGCCACGTACCGGAGGAACTCTATATTCCTTCGTTCTCCTCGCGGACCATCGTCTACAAGGGCATGTTGCTCGCGGCACAGGTTGGCCAGTACTACAAGGACCTGACCGATCCCGAGATGACGACGGCACTCGCCCTCGTGCATCAGCGCTTCTCGACCAACACCTTCCCGACCTGGAGCCTTGCGCACCCCTTCCGCATGATCTGCCACAACGGCGAGATCAACACGAAGCGCGGCAACGTGAACTGGCTCGCGGCACGCTATGCGACCATGGAGTCGGAGCTTCTCGGCGACGACATCAAGAAGATCTGGCCGATTGCCGTTCACGAACAGTCGGATACGGCCTGCTTCGACAACGCGCTCGAACTTCTCGTCATGGGTGGCTATTCGCTCACCCATGCGATGATGATGCTCATTCCGGAAGCCTGGGCCGGCAATCCGCTGATGGATGAGGAACGGCGCGCCTTCTACGAATACCACGCTGCGCTGATGGAGCCGTGGGACGGCCCGGCGGCGGTTGCCTTTACCGACGGCCGTCAGATCGGTGCGACGCTCGATCGCAACGGCCTGCGCCCGGCCCGCTACTACGTTACCGACGACGGCGACGTGATGATGGCGTCCGAAATGGGCGTGCTGCCCGCGCCGGAAGAGAAGATCGTCGAGAAGTGGCGGCTTCAGCCGGGCAAGATGCTCCTCATCGACCTCGAGGAAGGCCGGATCGTTTCCGACGCCGAGGTGAAGGCGCAGCTTGCGAAGCTTCACCCCTACCAGACATGGCTCAACGCGACGCAAATCCAGCTCGAGGAAATGCCGGCGCCGCCGGTGAGGATGCAGACGCCGCGCTACGGCTCCCTGCTCGATACGCAGCAGGCCTTCGGCTACACGCAGGAAGACATCAAGTTCCTGATGACGCCGATGGCGATGGACGGCCAGGAAGCGATCGGCTCCATGGGCACGGACACGCCCATTTCCGCGCTCTCCTCGAAGTCGAAGCTGCTCTACACCTATTTCAAGCAGAACTTCGCGCAGGTGACGAACCCGCCGATCGACCCGATCCGCGAAGAGCTCGTCATGTCGCTGGTCTCCTTCATCGGCCCGCGCCCGAACCTGCTCGATCTGGAAGGCATGTCGTCGGTGAAGCGCCTCGAAGTGCGCCAGCCGATCCTCACCAACGAGGATCTCGAGAAGATCCGCATGATCGGCGAAGTGGCGGACAATCATTTCCGTACGCAGACGCTCGACATCACCTTCGCGGCGAACCGCGGCGAAGGCGAGATGGCCGAGATGGTTCAGCGCCTGTGCGAGCGCGCCGAGGAAGCTGTCGATCAGGGCTACAACATCGTGATCCTGTCGGACCGGCTGGTCTCGGCCGAACGCATCGCCATTCCGGCGCTGCTTGCGACGTCCGCCGTGCATCATCACCTGATCCGCAAGGGTCTGCGCACCAAGGTCGGCATCGTCGTCGAGACGGGCGAGGCGCGCGAAGTGCATCACTTCTGCTGCCTCGCGGGCTATGGCGCGGAAGCGATCAACCCCTACCTCGCCTTCGAGACGCTGGCGGAGCTCCTGCCGCATCTCGACGAGGGGCTGACCCAGAAGGAAGCCGAGAAGCGCTACATCAAGGCGGTCGACAAGGGCATTCTGAAGGTCATGTCCAAGATGGGCATCTCGACCTACCAGTCCTATTGCGGCGCGCAGATTTTCGACGCCGTGGGTCTCTCCACGAGCTTCTGCGACAGCTATTTCACAGGCACCGTCTCGATGATCGAGGGCGTCGGCATCGAGGAAATCGCGCGCGAGACCTTCGAGCGCCACCGCCTTGCCTATTCCGATGCCCCCGTGCTGAGGAACGCACTCGACGTGGGCGGTGAATATGCCTTCCGCATTCGCGGTGAGGATCACGCCTGGACGTCGGACAGCGTGCGCGACCTGCAACATGCCGTTCGCGGCAACAGCCGGGACAAGTACCGGGCCTTCGCGCGCCAGATCAACGAGCAGAACGAACGTCTGCTCACGATCCGCGGCCTTTTCGACATCAAGACCGCCGAAGATGACGGCCGCAAGCCCGTGTCGCTCGACGAGGTCGAACCGGCCTCCGAAATCGTGAAGCGTTTCGCGACCGGCGCCATGTCCTTCGGCTCGATCAGCCGCGAGGCGCATACGACGCTTGCCCTCGCCATGAACCGTATCGGCGGCCGCTCGAACACCGGCGAAGGCGGTGAGGAAGCCGACCGCTTCAAGCCGCTTCCGAACGGCGACAGCATGCGCTCGTCGATCAAGCAGGTGGCGTCTGGCCGCTTCGGCGTGACGGCGGAGTATCTCGTCAACTCCGACATGATCCAGATCAAGATGGCGCAGGGCGCGAAGCCCGGCGAAGGCGGCCAGCTGCCGGGTCACAAGGTGGATGCGGTGATCGCCAAGGTGCGTCACTCGACGCCGGGCGTCGGCCTCATCTCGCCGCCGCCGCACCACGACATTTATTCGATCGAGGATCTGGCGCAGCTCATCTTCGACCTGAAGAACACCAACAAGGACGCGCTGATCTCCGTGAAGCTCGTCTCGGAAGTGGGCGTCGGCACGGTTGCGGCGGGCGTCTCGAAGGCGCGTGCGGACCACGTGACGATATCGGGTTTCGAGGGCGGCACCGGCGCCTCGCCTCTGACCTCGATCAAGCACGCGGGCAGCCCCTGGGAAATCGGCCTTGCCGAAACGCACCAGACGCTTGTGATGAACCGTCTGCGCGGCCGCATTGCCGTGCAGGTCGATGGCGGGCTCCGGACGGGGCGCGACGTCATCATCGGCGCGCTTCTCGGCGCGGACGAGTTCGGTTTCGCCACCGCGCCGCTGATCGCGGCCGGCTGCATCATGATGCGCAAGTGCCACCTCAACACCTGCCCGGTGGGCGTTGCGACACAGGACCCGGAACTCCGCAAGCGCTTCGTCGGGACGCCCGAACATGTCATCAACTACTTCTTCTTCGTGGCCGAGGAAGTGCGCGAGCTGATGGCAATGATGGGCTATCGCACGATGAGCGAGATGACCGGCCAGATGCAGATGCTCGACAAGCGCAAGGTTGTGGAACACTGGAAGGCAAAGGGTCTCGACTTCGCGAAGCTCTTCCACAAGCCCGCCGCGCCCGAAGGCGTCGCGATCCATCACTGCGAAAGCCAGGATCACAAGATCCACGATGTCCTGGACCGCACGCTGATCGAAAAGGCGAAGGATGCGATCGAACAGGGCAAGCCGGTGCAGATCGAGCTGCCGATCCGCAACACGGACCGGACGACCGGCGCCATGCTTTCCGGCGAGATCGCCAGGGCGCACGGACATGCGGGCCTCGCAGACGACACGATCCACGTGAAGCTCACCGGCACGGCCGGCCAGAGCTTCGGCGCCTGGGTCGCGGCGGGCGTGACGCTCGAACTCGAAGGCGAGGCGAACGACTATGTCGGCAAGGGCCTGTCCGGCGGCCGGCTCATCGTCTATCCGCCCGCGAAGAGAGGCATTGTGCCGGAGAAGTCGATCATCGTCGGCAATACCGTTCTTTATGGCGCGATCGGCGGCGAATGCTACTTCCGCGGCGTCGCGGGCGAGCGTTTTGCCGTGCGCAACTCAGGCGCCATTGCCGTCGTCGAAGGCACGGGCGATCATGGCTGCGAATACATGACGGGTGGCATCGTCGTCGTTCTCGGCGAGACGGGCCGCAACTTCGCGGCCGGCATGTCGGGCGGCATCGCCTATGTGCTGGACGAGGACGGCATGTTCGAGCAGCGTTGCAACCTTTCCATGGTCGACCTCGAACCCGTTCAGGAAGAGCACGACCTGATGGAGCGGCATCGCCACCAGACGGGCGACCTCGAAAGCCACGGCCGTGTCGACGTGATGAGCGACATGACACGCTTCGACGCGGAGCGGCTGCATCAGCTCATCGAGAACCATGCGCACTACACCAATTCGGCGCGTGCGCAGTACATTCTGAACAACTGGGAGGCCATG
>JAGUWA010000429.1 GCA_020062605.1 Parvibaculum sp.
GCCGTCTCGCGCCACCAGCCGCCGGCCGCCAAGGGCCGCCCGGTGAACCTCAAATACATGTCGCAGGTGAAGTCGCGCCCGCCGACCTTCGCGGTCTTCTCGAGCCGCGCCGACGAAGTGCCGACCTCCTACCGCCGCTACCTCGTGAACGCGCTTCGCGAAACCTTCAACCTGCCGGGCGTGCCCATCCGCCTTTTCATGCGCAAGGGCAAGAACCCCTACGAAGGCAGGAAGAGGCGGACCTGACCGGCCTCAGGCCTTCACTTTTGCGTATTCGACAATCTCGCCATGCCGCGTGCAGGAGGGAAGGGCGAGTTCGATGAACAGCGGCACGAGGTCGGCCGGCTTCGTCAGCGTCGCCGGGTCTTCGCCCGGCATGGCCTTCTTGCGCATCGCGGTGCGCGTCGGTCCGGGGCTCACGGAATTGACGCGGATCGGCGTTTTTTCGACTTCCGCCGCCCAGGTCTTCATCATCGCGTCGAGCGCCGCCTTGGTGATCGAATAGGAGCCCCAATAGGGCTTGCACTTCTGTGCCGCGCCGGACGTCACGAAGATCGCGCGCCCTGCATCGGAGCGCTTCAGCAGCGGCTCGAAGGAGCGGATCATCCGCCAGTTCGCGGTCACGTTGACGGCGAGCGTCTTGTCCCAGTCCTTCGGTTCCAGATGGGAAAGCGGCGTCAACGTCCCGAGAAGGCCCGCATTGCCGACGAGAATGTCGAGCTTGCCCCAGCGCTCGAAAATCGTCGCGCCCAGCCGGTCGATGGCGGGCAGGTCCGTGAGGTCGAAAGGCGCCAGCGTCGCCTTGCCGCCCACTTTCCGGATTTCGTCGTCCACTTCCTCGAGCCCGCCGACCGTGCGCGCAATGAGGATCACATGCGCCCCCTCCGCCGCCATGCCAAGCGCCACGGCGCGCCCGATGCCGCGCGATGCGCCGGTGATGACCGCGATGCGGTCCTGCAAACGTCCGGTCATTCAAGAAATCCCGTCAGGCGATTTCGGCGAGAAGCGATAGCTGCCTTGTCCGCTGTTCGCCGTCGAGGTCGATCAGCGGCGTCGGATAGTCGCCGGTGAAACAATGATCCGTGAGTTGCGGATGCTCCTGGTCGCGATGGGTGAAGCCCATGGCGCGATAGAGCCCGTCCACGGAGATGAACGCAAGGCTGTCGACGCCGATATAGGCGCGCATGCCTTCGAGGTCGTAGTTGGAAGCGAGAAGCTGGTCGCGCTCCGGCGTGTCGATGCCGTAGAAATCGGGATGCGTGATCGGCGGGCTTGCGACGCGCAGATGCACTTCCTTCGCGCCCGCTTCATACATCATCTTCACGATCTTGATGGAGGTGGTACCGCGCACCACGCTGTCGTCCACGAGAACGATGCGCTTGCCGTTCACGATGGCGCGGTTCGCATTGTGCTTGAGTTTCACGCCAAGCTGGCGGATGTGCTGCGTCGGCTCGATGAAGGTACGGCCGACATAATGGTTGCGGATGATGCCGAGTTCGAAGGGAATGCCGCTCTCTGCGGCATAGCCGATCGCCGCGGGCACGCCCGAGTCCGGCACGGGGATAACCACGTCCGCTTCCACCGTGGACTCGCGCGCCAGTTCCTGGCCGAGGCGCTTGCGGACATTGTAGACGCTCTTGCCGCCGACCACGCTGTCCGGCCGCGCGAAATAGATGTATTCGAACACGCAAGGCCGCACATTCTGCGGCGGGAAGGGGTGCATCGACTCCACCTTGATCTTCCCGTTCTCTCGCGTGCAAATGACGACTTCGCCGGGATCGATCTCGCGCACGAACTCCGCGCCGATGATGTCGAAGGCGACCGTCTCCGAGGCAAGCACCGGCGCACCCTGGAATTCACCCAGCACCAGCGGGCGGATGCCCAGCGGGTCGCGCGCGCCGATGAGCTTCTTGTTGGTCAGCGCCACCAGCGCGTAGGCGCCCTGGATTTGCCCGAGCGCATCCACGAAGCGCTCCATCACGCGCGGCTTCCGGCTCCGCGCGACGAGTTGCAGGATCGTTTCCGTATCGGAGGTCGACTGGAAGATCGCGCCGTCGCGCACGAGCTCGTTGCGCAGTGTGATGGCGTTGGTGAGGTTGCCGTTATGGGCAACGGCGAAGCCGCCGCCCCACAGATCGGCGAAAAGCGGCTGCACGTTTCTGAGGATCGTTTCGCCCGTCGTCGAATAGCGCACATGGCCGATCGCCATTTCGCCTTTCAGCCGGTCGATCACCTTGGCCGACGAGAAGTGGTCGCCGACGAGCCCAAGTCTGCGCTCCGAGTGGAAGTGCTCGCCGTCATAGGCGACGATGCCCGCCGCTTCCTGTCCGCGATGCTGGAGGGCGTGCAGCCCGAGCGCCGTCAGCGCGGCGGCATCCGAATGGCCGAGCAGGCCGAACACGCCGCATTCCTCGCGCAGCTTGTCGTCGTGGAATTCGTTTTCGCTCAAGGACAGATCGTCCGCCGGTTTTCGGTCCGGGAGGGACGGGGAGAGATCGAGCTGCATCTGGTCGGACATCGCTGGGACTCCTGGAGCGTTTCCAGGCGAAGTGCCTCCTTTGAACGGAAGGTGGCGGTTCGCCGTCCGGAAACGCGACAAAACAACGACTTAGAACAGTGGAGCTTTCCGAAAATAAGCGAGACTGTTCTAAGAAATCAGGCATCTACTCCCCGGTCGTGTTCTCGAACAAGCGGTCGAGCCCCCTCCGTTCGGACGGGTTATACCCCGGCCCATTGCCGCTGTCAGCGCCGGAATCCGGGGCCGTCTGGCGGGGTTGCGCGGGGGCCGGCGCGGCGTCTTGA
>JAGUWA010000140.1 GCA_020062605.1 Parvibaculum sp.
CGGTCGAGCAGCGAGAGCCCGTCACGCGCCGAGCCGTCGGCGGCGCGGGCGATGAGCCGCAGCGCATTGTCCTCCGCCTCGACGTTTTCCTTGCCGGCGACGCTGCCGAGCAGGCCCGAAAGTTCCTCCACCGAGAGGCGTCGCAGATCGAAACGCTGGCAGCGCGACAGCACGGTCACCGGCACTTTGCGGATTTCCGTCGTCGCGAAGATGAACTTCACATGCGCGGGCGGCTCTTCCAGCGTCTTCAGCAGGCCGTTGAAGGCCTGCTTGGAGAGCATGTGCACTTCGTCGATGATGTAGACCTTGTAGCGCGCCGAAACCGGCAGGTAGCGCACGCTGTCGATGATCTCGCGAATGTCGTCGATGCCGGTGCGCGAGGCGGCGTCCATTTCCATCACGTCGACGTGACGCGATTCCATGATCGCTTCGCAATGCACGCCAAGGCCGTCCATATGGATCGTCGGCCCGTCGACCCCCGGCTTCTCGTAGTTCAGGGCGCGAGCGAGAATGCGCGCGGTCGTCGTCTTGCCGACGCCGCGTACGCCGGTCAGCATGAAGGCATGGGCGACGCGATTCGTCTCGAAAGCGTTCTTGAGGGTGCGGACCATCGCCTCCTGCCCGACCAGGTCCTCGAAGACGCGGGGACGGTATTTGCGGGCCAGCACCTGATAGCCGGCCCCCTCGCCCGAAGAACCAGAAGCGCGGGCGGGCGCGGGGTCGCCGCCAAGGTCGAAGCCCGGCTCCGTCGCCGGATCGGGCACATGGGGCGCCTCTTCTTCGAGAGCGGGATTTTCCACGCTGTCGGTCATGGAAATCGCGCGCTCCTCTTCGGCTTGAACGGGGGGAAACGGGTGGGAGACTGGACAGCGACCCGAGAGAAACTCGTTACGGCTGCTTCCTTCCGGACCTGACCGGGTTGGCGAGGGACTCGTCCGCGCCAGCCTCCCGAGGGGACTATATCAGGGGAACGGGCCGCGGATGCAAGGTCTTGACCCCGAATCGTCGGGGGCATCCAAGGAGATTGAGCGGATTTCCGCGCTGTGCCAGTCTGCGCCACCTCGCCATTCAACAAACCAATCCGGAAACGCCGATGGCCCTGCCCGAAAATCCCAATATTTTCGCCAACAACCCGCTCGACCGCGCCAGCTACCGCCGCACCGACAAGACCTGGATCGAGGAGCAGCTCGCCCAGCCGACCAGCCTCTTCGTACCGATGTGGAAGCTGCAGCCCTTCGTGCTGCCGGAAGCGGGCCCCGGCGAGGGCAAGGATATCGGCTGGATGCGCGCCGCACTCATCCCGGAACTCGCGGGCGATGGCTGCGTCGTCTTTCTCGGCATCAACAAGCGCGGCAAGGCGCTCTTCGCCGCCGATGTGAGCGGGCTCAAGGACCCGGAAAATCATCCCGCCCTCAAGGGGCTCGGCGCCTTCGAGGATCTGCGCGCCATTGCCATGGCGGGCGAGATCACGCCGACGGAACTCGCCATCATGGCACAGGCCAAGTCGATGATCGACTGGCACAACCGGCACGGCTTCTGCTCGGTCTGCGGCGCAAAGAGCGAGATGGCGGAAGCGGGCTACAAGCGCCAGTGCCCGTCCTGCAAGGCGGAGCACTTCCCGCGCACGGACCCCGTGGTCATCATGCTGGCGATCCATGACGGCAAGTGTTTTCTGGGACGCCAGAAAATCTGGCCGAAGGGTATGCATTCGGCGCTGGCGGGCTTCGTGGAGCCCGGCGAATCGATCGAGGAGGCGGTGGCGCGCGAACTCGACGAGGAAGCGGGGATCAAGGTCTCGTCCGTCATCTATCACTCGACGCAGCCCTGGCCCTATCCCTCGTCGCTCATGATCGGCTGCCACGCGATTGCGGATTCGGAAGATTTCGAGATCGACGGCATCGAGCTTTCCGGCGGGCGCTGGTTCACGCGGGAAGAGACGCAGGCGATCCTGGCGGGCAAGGGCGACGGCACGGCCTGGTTCCCGCCGCCCTTCGCCATCGCGCACCAGCTCGTGAAGGCCTTTGCGGAAGGAAAGGTTTAAAGTTTAGGGCGTTCTGCCTGTCTCTTTTCGTCATTGCGAGGAGCGGCGCAAGCCGCGACGAAGCAATCCAGAGCTGCTTGCTCAGTGCCTGCCGCCCCTGGATTGCTTCGCTCCCTGACGGTCGCTCGCAATGACGTGGAAAAGGAGTGTGTACCGCCCTGCTATCCCGCCGCAATCGCCGCGCGGTAGGGATGTGCCTTGTAGATGCCGAGAATGCGCAGCTCGTTGGTGAAGAATTCGAGTTCTTCCAGCGCGAGGCGGACATTGCGCGAATCCGGATGCCCCTCGATATCGGCATAGAACTGGCTGGCGTTGAAGGTGCCCTCAAGCTGGTAGCTTTCGAGCTTCGTCATGTTGACGCCATTGGTCGCGAAGCCGCCCAGCGCCTTGTAGAGCGCGGCCGGCACGTTGCGCACACGGAAGATGAAGCTCGTGATGACGGGGCCTTCGCCGGGGCCGGCATCGTCCGGCTCCTTCGCCATGATGATGAAGCGCGTCGTGTTGTGCTCCGCGTCCTCGACATTCGCGCGCAGGATATCGAGGCCGTAGATTTCCGCCGCGAGCGCCGTTGCGATGGCGGCCTGCGACTTGTCGCCCGCTTCCGCGATCTGGCGCGCCGCGCCTGCCGTGTCGGCGGCGACAACCGCCTTCAGGCCGAGTTCCCGGATCGCGCGGCGGCACTGGCCGAGCGCATGCACATGGCTGTGCACGGACTTGACGTCCTCGATCTTCGTGCCCTTGAGCCCCAGCAACTGATGGCGCACGGGCAGGAAATGCTCGCCCACGATGTAAAGGCCGGTGCCGGGAATGAGGTGGTGAACGTCCGCAACGCGGCCCGCGAGCGAATTCTCGATCGCGATCATGGCGAGGCGCGCGCGGCCCTCCTGTACAGCAGCGAACACATCCTCGAACGTGTCGCAGGGCAGGTCCGCCATGTCGGGAAAAGCCTCGCGGCAGGCGATATGCGAATTCGCGCCGGCTTCACCCTGAAAGGCGATGGTTTTGTCGGCGTTGGCGGCATCCGTCATCGTGCAGGTCTCCCGGATAGCGCCGTGCGGGCTTTTTCAAGGTCGGCGGGAGTATCGACACCGAGCGGAACGGTGTCAACGAGCGCCACCTCGATCGCCATGCCCGCTTCGAGCGCGCGCAACTGTTCGAGTTTTTCGCGCTGTTCGAGCGGCGAAGGCGGCAGCGCGACGAAACGCGCAAGCGCCTCGCGGCGATATCCGTAGAGACCGATGTGATGATAGAGGGGACCATCGCCCCAGGGGGCGGTGGCGCGCGTGAAATAGAGCGCGCGCGCAAGGCGGCTCTCGCCGAAGGAGGTCACGGCCTTCACCACGTTCGGATTGGTTCTTTCCTCCACATCCGAAATCTCGGCGGCGAGCGTCGAAATGTCGGCACCCGGACGAATGAGCGCCTCATAGGCCCGGCGGATGAGCGCCGGGTCGAGCGTCGGCAGGTCGCCCTGAACATTGAGGATGACGGTATGCCGGCCCTCGGGGTCGACCTCGCAGACGGCGGCCCACACGCGGTCGGAGCCCGAGGGGAGGTCCGGATCGGTGAGAACGGCCTCGCCGCC
>JAGUWA010000039.1 GCA_020062605.1 Parvibaculum sp.
GCACCGGAGTTTCAAAAGAGAACCCGCATCGGCGCCCGCCGCCGGTGCGGGTTCGCTGTTTCAGGGCCGCAGTGAGTCCCAAAAGCCCCGCCATGTGGCCATATTGCCGCATCAACGCTTGCGGGCCGTAGAACCCAAACCTATATACAGCGCAATGTTTCAACCCCTGAACCGGGGCGAAAATCCCGGGAAGGATCCCCTTTGGGGACCGGTGGGCCGGATTCGCGCAAGCGCAAGCCGGCCAGCGGGTGCCACAAGGCCCGCCCGGTCAGCCGCAAGTGAAAGAGGACCAGCAAGTCATGGCTAAAGTCATCGGTATCGACCTCGGCACGACGAATTCGTGTGTCGCGGTGATGGAAGGCAACAGCGCCAAAGTCATCGAGAATTCCGAAGGCATGCGCACCACCCCCTCGATGGTGGCCTTCACGCAGGACGGCGAGCGCCTCGTCGGCCAATCCGCCAAACGCCAGGCCGTCACCAATCCGACCAACACGCTTTTTGCGATCAAGCGCCTTATCGGCCGCTCCTACGAAGACCCGACCACCCAGAAGGACAAGGGGATGGTGCCTTACAACATCATCCGCGCCGACAATGGCGATGCCTGGGTGGAAGCGCATGGCGAGAAATATTCGCCGTCCCAGATTTCCGCCTTCATCCTGCAGAAGATGAAGGAAACCGCCGAAAACTATCTCGGCGAAAAGGTCGAGAAGGCCGTCATCACCGTTCCCGCCTATTTCAACGACGCGCAGCGCCAGGCGACCAAGGACGCCGGCAAGATCGCGGGTCTTGAAGTGTTGCGCATCATCAATGAGCCGACGGCAGCGGCGCTCGCCTACGGTCTCGACAAGAAGGAAGGCGAGCTCATCGCGGTCTACGACCTTGGCGGCGGCACGTTCGACGTGTCGATCCTCGAGATCGGCGACGGCGTCTTCGAAGTGAAGTCGACGAACGGCGACACGTTCCTCGGCGGCGAGGACTTCGACATGCGCCTCGTCAACTACCTCGCCGACGAGTTCAAGAAAGAGAACGGCATTGACCTGCGCGGCGACAAGCTCGCGCTGCAGCGGCTGAAGGAAGCTGCCGAAAAGGCGAAGATCGAACTCTCCTCCTCGTCGCAGACGGAGGTGAACCTGCCCTTCATCACGGCGGATGCTTCCGGTCCGAAGCATCTCACCATGAAGATCACGCGCGCGAAACTCGAAGCACTGGTCGAGGATCTCATCCAGCGGACGATCGATCCCTGCAAGGCGGCGCTCAAGGATGCGGGCGTGACCGCGGGCCAGATCAACGAGATCGTTCTCGTCGGCGGCCAGTCGCGCATGCCGAAAATTCGCGAAGCCGTGAAGCAGTTCTTCGGCAAAGAGCCGAACATGAGCGTGAACCCGGACGAAGTGGTCGCCATGGGCGCGGCCATCCAGGCGGGCGTGTTGCAGGGCGACGTGAAAGACGTGCTGCTGCTCGACGTGACGCCGCTTTCGCTCGGCATCGAAACGCTGGGTGGCGTGTTCACGCGTCTCATCGAGCGCAATACGACGATCCCGACCAAGAAGGCGCAGACTTTTTCGACGGCCGAAGACAACCAGTCGGCCGTGACGATCCGCGTTTTCCAGGGTGAGCGCGAGATGGCAGCCGATAACAAGCTGCTCGGCCAGTTCGACCTGCTCGGAATTCCGCCCGCACCGCGCGGCGTGCCGCAGATCGAGGTCGCCTTCGACATCGACGCGAACGGCATCGTCAACGTGTCGGCGAAGGACAAGGCGACCGGCAAGGAACAGGCCATCCGCATCGAAGCGTCGGGCGGCCTCTCGGAAGCCGATATCGAGAAGATGGTGAAGGACGCCGAAGCGCATGCGGAAGAAGACAAGAAGCGGCGCGAGGAAGTCGAGACGCGCAACCATGCCGAAGCGCTGGTGAACGCGACCGAAAAGACGATCGCCGAGAATGCCGACAAGCTCGATGCGGGCGTGAAGGCCGATGTCGAAGGCGCCGTCGAGGCGCTGAAGACCGCGCTGAAGGACGGCTCGAGCGAGGACATCAAGGCGAAGATGGAAGCGCTCACGCAAACGTCGATGAAGATGGGCGAAGCGCTCTACAAGGCGGCCCAGGCGGAAGCCGAAAACGAGGCCGCCTCCGCGAGCGACAGCAGCAATGCGGGCGACGATGTCGTCGATGCCGACTTCGAGGAAGTCGACGACGACAAGAAAGATCAGGACAAGTCCGCCTGATCCGGGGCCTCATCATGACGCCCTTTTTCTCACACAACCATGCAGGCCGGGCGCGCGAAAGCGCGCCCGCGCTTGCGCATACCGTTTCAAGGTGAGCCCCGATGTCGAAGCGCGATTACTATGACGTGCTCGGGGTGAGCCGCAACGCAAGCGCCGACGAGCTGAAGAAAGCCTATCGCTCGCTTGCGAAGAAACTTCATCCCGACCAGAACCCGGGCGACAAGGAAGCCGAGCAGCGCTTCAAGGAACTCAACGAAGCCTATGATGCGCTGAAGGACGAGCAGTCCCGCGCGGCCTATGACCAGTTCGGCCATGCGGCCTTTGAC
>JAGUWA010000232.1 GCA_020062605.1 Parvibaculum sp.
CCGTGGATGCTTACTGCGTCGCTGCGCGCGGATGGACGCTTCCGTCCACTGATGCTGCAATCGGCAATCGAGGGACGCGACCTCGACGGACGCAAGATCGCGGAGACGGCGGCGCAGCCGCTCGCCGTGGTGACGGGCGGGGCGGAGCCTTATGTGAACAACGCGTTCCTCGAAAAAGTCACCTATCGCAATCTCTGGGACGGCAAGGTGCATGTGCTTGACGGGCTCGGCCATGCGCCGTTCTGGCAGGCACCGGAGGTGTTCAACCCGCTGTTCGAGCGGTTTCTGGACGAGGTGTGCTGAGGGAGAGTTTCCTGTCGCCGCGGGTGCAAGACGCTCGCATGCGATCCTCTTGCCTTGCGTCGCCCCCGCCCCGAAATTCGGTGCGCTTCGCTTCCGAATTTCGACCCTCCCCGAGGGGAGGATGGGCGGTTGATGTTATGCTGCGTGGCATCTTCCGAACACGATCGAAACGCTCGCACGAGACAGAGAACACGGTCTTCTTCCTACCCTCCCCTCGGGGCGGGGGCAGGATGGAGAGATGTGTCTCAACCGCGCTTTGCGTCGAGGCTGCGCTTCGGCGAGGGGCCGCGATAGCCGGGCTTCTCGACGAAGTGGATCGGCTTCGAGACCGCGGCCACGATCGCCTCGTAGAGCATTTCGGCGGAAAGCGGCTTGGCGAGATAGTCGGTCACGCCCTGATCGCGCGCATGGGTGACTTCCGCGCGGCCGACATGGCCCGAGATCATGAGGATCGGCACGTCCGGATTGGCGCCGTCGCCGCTGGCGCTGGCGCGGATGGCCCGTGTCATCTCGTAGCCGTCCATGGGCGTCATGGCGCCGTCGGTCACGATGATGTCCGGGCGCTCGGCCGCGAAGGCGGCAAGTCCCTTCCCGCCGTCGCGCGCGACGACGATGCGCGTGACGCCCATCGTTTCGAGAAGCGCGACGAGAAGACGCCGCATCTCGGCGCTGTCTTCGACGACGAGCACTTTCAGTCTGCGGAAAAAATCCTCGTCGGCGCCCGTTGAGGGGCCGGGCGGTGCAGCACTCATCCCGCGTTTCTCTGGCGCCGCGCCGCGCTGATCAACCGCTCAAGCGCATTCAGCGTTTCCATGGTGACGGTCGGATCGGTGCGGGGATTTTCGAGCGCGTCGCGAATGGCATCGACATGGAAGGTGACAACGGTGTCGTCGTTCCAGTCCTCGGCTCGCGAATTCTCGACATAGCGGCAGAGCGAGTCGGCAAACTGACCGACGATGGCATGGCCGAAGGTGCCGGCGAGGCCGCGCATGTCGTGCGCGAGCGCGTAGAGACGGCTGCGGGCTTCCGCGTCGCCCTTGCAGGCGGGCTCCACGAGAATCTGGAGCATGGCGACCTGCGACTGCAACGACTCGGCATATTTCGTTTCGAGATCGCGGATCGTCGTCTGCATCTGCTCGAGGACGCGCGGATCGAGACGCATCGGCGCGACATAGTCGGCACCGAGCTTTCGCTCGGCGATCGACGGCACGCGGACAAAGCGGACCTCGGCAGGCGTTTCGGTTGCGTCCTTGCCGGCGAGCCTCGAGGGGGATCTGCGTTCCTGCATGACGGCTTTCCTCAGATCAGCGCGACCGTGTTGCGGCGGTCCTGCCCCTCGAAGGGCCGGTCGCGGCGGCGGCGGTCCGGCCCGCGATAGGTCGGCGCTTCGACGAACTGGCGCGGCCGGTCGATCACCTGGATCAGGCGTTCGTAGAGGCTGCGCGCGGAAATGGGTTTCGACAGAAATTCGGTGATGCCGATGTCGCGGGCGCGTTCCACCGAGACGATGTCGGTGTGGCCGGAGACCATGATGATCGGGATCATGCTGAGCGCGCGGCCGCGAATGCTACGCAGACGGTGTGCGAAGGAGAAGCCGTCCATGGGCATCATCGCGGCATCGGTGATGATGAGATCGGGTTCGCTGGTCTGGAGCAGTTCCAGCGCCTCGTCGCCGTCGATGGCGAGATGCACTTCCCTGACGCCGAGCGCCTGGAGCAACGTCATCAGGAGATGGCGCATATAGGCGCTGTCGTCCACGACGAGAATGCTCATGGCTTCGAAGACCGAACGTGACATGTAACCCCCAACGACTTTCGACGGAAGCGGGAGCCTTGCCCCACGCCCGCTCAACCGTGCCGGACAGCGAAGGGTTCCCCCGCGCCTCCCGGTGTGCATCAACCTTAATGGCGAGGTCTTAACAAAAGGGAACCACGAAACGCGCGGGAAACCACCCCGGAAGCCGCAATGCTCCGGGGGCAGAGTATTGAGGGATGGTTAAACGGGCGCCGGTTTCTAGGCGCGTGCGGAGACGAGCCAGACGGCGCCGTCGAGCGCGATTTCGCCGTTCGTCTCGTGTTTCACGAGGGCCTCGCGGACGGCTTCCGTCACGCGTGTGCGGATGTTGTCCGGCTGGTCCACGAGGGCGCGCGAGAGCGGGCCGATGTCGAGCGTCTGTTCAAGCGCCTCGGCGAGGGGGTCCGCCCCGCGGCCGAGCGAGAGCGAGGCGTCGAAGGGTTCGATCTCGATGCCCGTGTAGCCGGCGTCCTTGAGAATGCCGCTGAAACGGTCGCGGTCGGCAAGCGCGAAGGGGCCGGGCGCGCCGGGGACGGGCGGCTCCTGTGGCGGGAGATGCGGCAGGGCGGCGAAGAGCGGCACCGAGACCCAGCCGTTCTCCTTCATGGGGCGCCAGCAGACGAAAGCGACGCGGCCCGAGGGAGCGAGCGCCTGGCGCATATGCGCGAAGGCGGCGGCGGGATC
>JAGUWA010000395.1 GCA_020062605.1 Parvibaculum sp.
GGCGATCGCGACGGAGAGCGCGCACCAGATCAAGGAAATCGCCTCGACGATGCCCGAGACGAACTGGACGTTCCAGTACAGCCCGGAAGTCTTTTCGGGAACGGAACTCGACTTCGCAAAGGAAGTGGTCGACGCCGTGACCGACATCTGGGAAGCGGGCCCGAGCCGCAAGGCCGTCATCAACCTGCCGGCGACGGTCGAAATGGCGACGCCGAACATCTATGCCGACCAGATCGAATGGATGCACCGCAATCTCGAACGGCGCGACGGCATCATTCTGTCCGTACACCCGCATAATGACCGGGGCACGGCCGTCGCTGCCGCCGAACTCGCGGTGATGGCGGGCGCCGATCGCGTCGAAGGCTGTCTGTTCGGCAATGGCGAGCGCACGGGCAATGTCGATCTCGTCACGCTGGCGCTGAACCTCTACAGCCAGGGCATCGATCCGGGTCTCGATTTCTCGCAGATCAACGAGATCGCGCGCACGGCGGAATATTGCACGCAGCTGCCGATCCATCCGCGCCACCCTTATGTCGGCGACCTCGTGTTCACGGCTTTTTCGGGCTCGCATCAGGATGCGATCAAGAAAGGGCTCGCCGCCTACAAGGAAGGCGACATCTGGCAGGTGCCCTATCTGCCGCTCGATCCGAAGGATCTGGGACGCAGCTACGAGTCGATCATTCGCGTGAACAGCCAGTCCGGCAAGGGCGGCGTCTCCTATCTTCTCGAAACGGAGTACGACCTCCGCCTGCCGCGGAGATTGCAAGTCGAATTCAGCCAGGCCGTCCAGCGCGTGACGGACGATAGCGGCAAGGAAGTGCGCGCGGCCGATATCTGGGCGATTTTCGAGAAGGAATATATTTCCCGGAAGGAGCCCATCGAATACGTCTCGCACACGCTGTTCGACGAGGGCGGCAAGCAGGGCGTGAAAATCCGTGTACGGCGCTTCGGCAAGGAAGAGCAGCTCGAAGGCTTCGGCAACGGCCCGATCGATGCGGCGATGAGCGCGCTGAAACTCGGCGTCGAACTTCGTCATTACGAGGAGCATTCGATCGGCTCCGGCACGGACGCGAAGGCCGTCGCCTTCATGGAAGTGGCGGACCCGGAGCATCCGGGCGACCTGTTCGGCGTTGGAATCGACCCGAACATCATCACCGCCTCGTTCAAGGCGATGATCTCCGGCGCGAACCGCGCGGCGGCCCGCCGGCCGCGCGAGGAGTGGGTCCGGCTTTGCGGCGGTGAGGGATAAGTCGCCCGTTTTCCGGCCAACTGTCATCAAAATGTCACTGAAACGTCACGAAGGGGATTTCCCTTCGTGACGGTTTCGGCGAGCTGGCGGCAGCCCATCATCATTCTCCGTAACCATTCTCCTAAAAATCTCTTGGAGAGGCGGCAGGCGACGCCTACATTCCATGTTGCGCCGCAACATGAAGGGCGCGGGGGAAGACCGGGTCCCGGCGATGGGCGAGACCCACGAGCTGAGTGAGGTAGAGCGTGCTGTATCATCTCTATGAACTGAACCATGCCGCCGTGGCGCCTTTCCGGGCGGCCGCGGAAATGAGCCTCTGGGCGCTTCGCCATCCGCTCAACCCCTTTGCCGAAACGGTCGCGCACAAGACGCTGGCGGCCGCCTTCGACGTTTTCGAAACGACGACGCGGCGCTATGGCAAACCCGAATTCGGACTCCATGAGACGGAAGTGAACGGCAAGCCGGTTCCGGTCACCGAAAAAATCGTCTGGGAACGTCCTTTCTGCCGGATCATCCATTTCGAGCGCGAGCCTTCGGCGATGAAGGACGTGGCGCCGCAGCAGAAGCTTCTCATCGTCGCGCCGCTTTCGGGACATTACGCGACGCTGCTGCGCGGCACGGTGGAAGCCATGCTGCCCTATAACGAGGTCTACATCACCGACTGGGAAGACGCGCGCAAGGTGCCGCTCACGGAAGGCGGTTTCGACCTCGACGACTACATCGATTACGTGATCGACATGTGCCACGAGCTTGGGCCGGACGTGCATCTCCTCGCCGTCTGCCAGCCTTCGGTGCCGGTGTTCGCGGCGGTCGCCGCGATGCACGACAATGACGATCCTTACGTGCCGCTCAGCATGACGCTGATGGGCGGGCCGATCGACACGCGCGAGAACCCGACCGAAGTGAACCGGCTGGCGACGGAACGCGGCACCGAATGGTACGAGCGCAACGTGATCACGGTGGTGCCCTGGCCGCATGCAGGCTTCATGCGCCGCGTCTATCCGGGCTTCGTGCAGCTTTCGGGCTTCATGGCGATGAACCTCGACCGGCACATGGACGCACACTGGAACTATTTCGACCACATGGTCGCCGGCGACGGCGACAGCGCGGAGAAGCATCGCGAGTTCTACGACGAGTATCTCTCGGTCATGGACATGACGGCGGAGTTCTACCTGCAGACGGTGGACGAGGTCTTCGTGAAACACTCGCTGCCCAAGGGCGAGTTCACCCATCGCGGCAAGCCCCTGCGTCCGGAAGCGATCACCAGGACCGCGCTGATGACGGTCGAGGGCGAGAAGGACGATATTTCCGGCGTCGGCCAGACGAAGGCCGCGCACAAGCTCTGCACGAAGCTGCCCGATGCGATGAAGAGCCATTGGGAGCAGCCGGGCGTCGGCCATTACGGCGTCTTCAACGGGACGCGATGGAAGAGCGAAATCGCGCCGCGGGTGCGGGAGTTCATGGGGCGGCACGCGAAGCGGTAGACCCGCCGGACGGGAACGCCCTTACCCCTCCCCTGAAAATCCGGAACGGATTTTCAGACCCTCCCACAGGGGGAGGGTAATCCAGACGGATGAGCCCGATCTGAAGACACCTCCGGTCCGTGCGTCACTTCGCGAAGATTTGCGTCTCGTTCCGGAAGGCCTTGAATTCGAGCGCGTTGCCGGAGGGGTCGCGGAAGAACATGGTCGCCTGTTCGCCGGGTTTTCCCTTGAAGCGGATATGCGGCTCGATGACGAAACGGATTCCCGCCGCCTTCAGACGCGCGGCCAGTTCATGCCACGCCTCCCAGCCGAGGATCAGGCCGAAATGGGGAACGGGAACCTCGTCGCCATCGACGGGATTGGCGATTTCCGCCACCGGGGCATCGGCGCCCTCGCGCCGGGGCGCGAGATGGGCGACGATCTGGTGGCCATGGAAATCGAAATCGACCCAATGCGCGTCGGAACGGCCTTCGGCGCAACCGAGAAGGCGGCCGTAAAAATCTCTCGCTGCGGAGAGATCATCGACCGCGAAAGCGAAATGAAATCGTGGCATCCTTGACATGATTCGACCCTATCTCTTTTGCCTTCGGACAGGAATGACCAGACCGTCGTCATCCCCCATCGGGTTCCGGCCGGAAGCGGCGGACGCCGGAGGGGCATTGGGCTCGACCGCATCATGAACAAACACGTGAAACCCGCCTCGCTTCATCTCGACTACATGCAGATCGAAGGGCGGACGGTGCCCGTTACCGTGAAGCACAACCCCCGCGCCAAGCGCATGATCGTCCGCGTCGACCTGGCGGCGGGGTCCGTGCTCGTCACGACGCCGTCGCGCCGGAACCTCGGCAAGGCGCTCCTTTTCGCGCGCGAGCAACGCGAATGGATCGCGGAGCGGCTGCACCAGGTGCCCGTGCCCGTTCCCTTCAAGAATGGTGCGCGCATTCCCTATCGCGGCAAGGAACATGTGGTGCGCTATGCGGGCGTGCGGCGCGAGGACGCGATGATGAAGGGGCCGGTCTGGCGCGTGCGGGGCGCGGAGACGGGCGGGCTTCCGGAGATCCGCGTGACGGGACATCCCGACTTCGTGCAGCGGCGGGTGACGGACTGGCTGAAGGGAAAGGCGCGCGACGAACTGAACGACCGGGCGCTCTTCTATGCCGAACTCTTCGGCGTGCGTCCGTCGCGCATCACGGTGCGCGACACGACCACGCGCTGGGGATCGTGCTCGCCGACGCGGGCGCTGTCCTTCTCCTGGCGGCTCATTCTCGCACCCTCCTATGTGCTCGACTATGTGGCGGCGCATGAAGTGGCGCATATCAGGCACATGAATCACGGACCGCGCTTCTGGGGCCTGGTCGAGGAAGCCATACCGAACTACGAACCCGCCAAGCGCTGGCTCGAAATCAACGGGCCGGGCCTGCACCGCTTCGGCGCGGACCCTGTCGGACTTTTCGCGGGCGGCCGCGGAAACTCTTCGGGCGGATGAAGCTCACGCCCGGCACGGCGGCTTTCACCGTGTTCCTGGCGTCGCTGACGGCGGTCGGTCCCTTGTCGACGGACATGTATCTGCCGTCGCTGCCCGACATCGCGCGCGATTTCAGCGCCGATGCAGGCACGGTGCAGATCACGCTGAGCGCCCATCTCATCGCCTTTGCCGGATCGCAGCTCTTCTACGGACCGCTGGCCGACCGCTATGGGCGCAGGCCCGTGCTGATCGGCGGCTTCCTGCTTTATATGGCGGGATGCTTCGCCTCGCTTTTCGTGGCGACCATCGACCAGCTCATTCTCGCGCGCATCCTGCAGGCGGTGGGCGGCGGCGCTTCCGTGGTTCTGGCGCGCGCCATCGTGCGCGATCTCTATGCCGGTGCCGAGGCCGGCCAGATGCTTGCCAGGATGGCGGCGATCATGGGGCTCGTGCCCGCGCTCGCGCCGATGCTTGGCGGCGTGGTGCAGGATGTCTATGGCTGGAAGGCGAACTTCATCGCGATGGGTGGTTTCGGCGCGGTGCTCGCGCTGATGACGGCGATGAACCTCGACGAGACGCTGCCGGCCGCGCGGCGGCAAAGCGCGGCGCCGCTCGCCATTCTGCGTTCCTATCGCAGGCTGATCGCGGACAGGCGCTTCCTCACATATCTCGCCATCGCGAGCGCCGCCTTTTGCGGGCTCTTTGCCTTCGTCTCCGGTTCATCCTTCGTGCTGCAGGGGCTTTACGGGCTTTCGCCGATCGCCTACGGGCTTTGCTTCGGCGCGATGGCGGGCGGCTATGTCGCGGGATCGCTCGCGGGCGGACGGCTCGTGCGCCGCATGGGCATCGATGCGACGCTGCGCTTCGGCGGTTTCTGCGCGGCGCTGGGCGGACTTCTCATGCTGACGGGGCTTCTCACCACGCCCTCGGCGCTCGGCATCGTGGCGCCGATCGTGATCTACGGTTTCGCGATGGGCGCGACCATGCCGCAGGCGATGGCGGGCGCGCTGACGCCGTTTCCCGATATCGCGGGCACGGCTTCGTCGCTGCTGGGCTTCCTGCAATCGGTCGCGGGAGCGCTTGGCGGGCTCTATGTGGGGCATGGCGTCGACGCGAGCGCGATGCCGATGGTCGGCACCATCGCGGCGATGGGGGTGACGACTTTCGCGATCGCGATGAGCGGGCGGCGGCCCTTAGCTTAACACTTTAATTATATTAATAGATTCCAATCAGTTATAGAACGTGGTTGTTCCACGTCCACGGAGACGGTCTGGAAGGGCAGCTTGCCGGACGAAATTCGGTACTTAATTCGGATGCCGCCAAGCCGTACAGTGCCCGATACAGGGACAATGGCCCGCAGCAGGAAACAAGAACGACGATGCCCAAAGCGGCCACCATGCGCGTTAATGTGAAACCAGAAATGTTGCGCTGGGCACGGGAGCGCGCGGGGTTGGAACTGGACGCGTTGGCGCGCCGGTTTCCCAAGCTGGCCGAGTGGGAGCGCGAAGAAACGCGGCCAACGCTCAAGCAGTTGGAAGACTTCGCCAAGGCCATGCATGCTCCTATCGGCTACCTGTTCCTGAGCGAACCGCCAATCGAAGGCATTCCCATTCCCGATTTCCGGACGGTCGAAAATCGCCGGATCGACCGTCCGAGTCCCGATCTGCTTGAGACCATCTATCTCTGTCAGCAACGTCAGGAGTGGTATCGGAACCATGTGCACTCGCTCAGGGAGGAGCCGCTCTCCTTCATCGGCTCCGCAACGCCTGAAAGCGACATCGAACAAACAGCCGCTGAAATTCGCCGGGCGCTCGGCTTCGAGATCGAAGAGCGGCGCCGATGCCCGACTTGGACCGAGGCGTTACGCAGCTTTATCGAGAAGGCCGACCGATTAGGCGTGCTCGTCATGGTCAACGGCGTTGTCGGGAGCAACAACTATCGTAGGCTCAATCCGGACGAGTTTCGCGGCTTCGCCATTGCCGATGAGTTAGCTCCTCTTGTGTTCATCAACGGTGCCGATACCAAATCGGCGCAAATGTTCACGCTTGCTCATGAACTGGCCCATCTTTGGCTCGGCCAGTCTGCGCTATCCGACATGGAACCTGCATCTGCGCCAACGCATAGGGTGGAAAATTGGTGCAACCGGGTTGCTGCCGAGCTTCTCGTTCCACTCGCCGTCTTTCGTGAACAACTTCGGGCCGATGAGGATTTGAGTGCGGCGCTCGGTCGGCTCGCCAAGCACTTCAAGGTGAGTACTTTAGTGGTGCTGCGCCGCATTTACGACGCTGGCGGTCTTTCTCGGGATGCGTTTTGGCGGGCATACAGGGAAGAATTGAACCGCCTTCGGGAAATTCAGAGGGCGGGCAGCGGCGGCGATTTCTACCTGACTTTGGGCGTTCGTGTCGGCAAGAGATTCGCTCGCGCTATTGTCGCCAATACGCTTGAGGGACAGACGCTGCATCGCGACGCATATCGTTTGCTAGGGTTCTCCAAGTTTTCGACCTTTCGCGAGTTGGCACATAGTCTCGGGATGGTCTGATGGCGTACCTCCTGGACGCGAACATATTCATTCAGGCCAAGAATCTGCATTATGGTTTGGATTTCTGTCCCGCATTCTGGGAGTGGCTAATCGCCAGCAACGCGAACGGCACCGTTCTCAGCATTGAAAAAGTCGGTGACGAGATCGCCGCAGGCGGCGACGAGCTATCCAACTGGGCCGCGCAGCGAGGCGACAGTTTCTTTCTGAAGCCGGACACCGCACTTCTGCAGGGACTTGGCACCGTCAGCGTCTGGGCAAATGGCCAAGGCTACGAGCCCACTGCAGTGAACACCTTTCTTCAAGTGGCCGATTATTATCTTGTGGCGCATGCTCTTACGCACGGGCACACGGTCGTTACGCATGAGATTGCGTCTGCTTCGACCAAGCGCATCAAGATTCCAAATGCGTGCATCGGACTGAACATCAAGTTCATGACGCCCTATGAGATGCTAAGGCACGAGCGTGCGCGCTTCATCTTGGGACCTCAGACGTAGTGCCGGGGGGGCTTGCCGCCAGCTACCGCCGGCCGCCGGGCTGGAGGGTGGGGCGGGTGCCGCCGAGGCCGAAGAGGCGCTCGAAGAAGCCGGGTTGTTCCCAC
>JAGUWA010000116.1 GCA_020062605.1 Parvibaculum sp.
GACGATGGGCAGGCCGCCGATGCGCACGGTCGTACCCTTCCCTTGGACGGAGTCGATCCCGACCCCGAGCCCCATCAGGCCGCCGAGGCGGCGCACGATGGCGAGCCCGAGCCCGAGACCCTCCGCCTTGCGCGTGGCGTCTCCATCGGCGCGGTAGAACTCGTCGAAGATGTAGCGGAGATCCGTCTCGGCGATACCCGGTCCGTCGTCAGCGATTTCCATGACGGCCCGGTCTTCCCGCTCCTTGCGAACGGAAATCCGAACCGTCGATCCGCGGGCATATTTCTGCGCATTGGAAAGGACGTTCTGGAGCATGGTGGAGAGGAGTGCCGGATCGGCCGACACCCACAGGTCGGAAGGTTCAACCACGAACTCGCATTCGCTTTCCCGCATGGCATCCGCGTTCTGGCGGCCGATGCTGCGCAGCAGGTCGTCGAGCGCGATGCGTTCCGGCTGGGGCACGATGCCGCCGACGTCGAGGCGCGAGATATCGAGCAGCGAACCGAGAAGGCGGCTCACGGAACGGGCGGCGTTGTCGATACTCGCAACATGCTGCTGCGCATCCTCGTCGAGCTGGAGATCGCGCAGGCAGGCGGTGAAGAGGCCGATCGCGTGAACCGGCTGGCGCAGATCGTGGCTTGCATGGGCAAGGAAGCGCGATTTCGACAGGTTCGCGTCGACAGCCTCCTTGCGGGCTTCCTCAAGCTCTCCGGCCATTTCGGTGAGCTCGGCAAGCCTCGCGTCGAGCGAGCGCGTGAGCATCACGTTCGCGCCCATGAAACGCAGCATGCGGACGGTGAGGATCGAGAGTACGCCCGCATAGAGCATGATCATGGCCATGATCGTCGCGCCGAAGATGCCGGGGTCGTAGTAGAGATGCGCAAGGCCGAGCAGCGGCACGGAAGTCCAGAGACTGACGAAGCAGGATCTCGGCAGCACATGCTGCGATGAAACGGCGCCGAGCGCTGTGCCGCCGAGGGCGAGCGAATAGACGAGAAGATTGTGAAACTCACCGGTCGCGGCACCGAAGGCGCCAAGGCCCCAAGTAACGCCGACGAGGAAAGTCAGGACGGTATGCACTACGCCATAGGGCTGCGCCGTGACCTCGTCCTGCGGACCGTCATGCGTGTAGCGCCAGGCCAGTGCGGCAAGCGCAATGGAAAGGCTGCATATGATAGCGTACCAAGCCCAGGGCCAGCCCTCGCCCGGCCAGACATAGGCAAGGAGCGCCACCGTGGCCGTGACGACGCCGATGTGAACGAGCCACGCCTGAAAACTCAGGTCGAACAGATAGTCGAGTTGCCACTTCTCGGCGCGTCCCGCGGCACGAAGCCGGTCGATGACCATGCGGCTCCCCTTCCCGTAGTTCAGCCCGCGCGCTATCCCAGCCCGCGCTGTGGCGGTGTGTCAACCACGACGGAATAGTTCAAGCTCTGCGCGAACGCATTGCAATCTCTCTGGCGCGTTGAGGCAATGGCAACGCTTGAGCCATTCACAGGACTGGCCGCGTAGTCTGATCGTACATACGGCTGCTTCGCGCCATGAGCGGCCCTTGAGTGCCCAACTATCGCAACCTATATATTTTGTGGTTTTAACGTTCTGGGGCGCTCGCCGATGACGACGCAGGGAGGGCGAACGCCGCCCCAGCTTCCGCTCTCAAGCCTTTTCGGCACTTCCATCAACAGCGTCCCGCGCACGGCGGCGGATACATTCACCGAGATCGCGGAGTCGGTCAGGCGTCGCGGATCGTGGAACGACCGGTTCGCCCACTGGGAGCGCGCTGAGAGCACGACCGAGACCCAGAAGATCGAGCGTGCCCGCAACATGGTGCAGGACGCGCTCGCCGGCAATGCGTGGCTCAACCGCGAGGGGTGCTGGATCACCCCACAGGGCAGCTTTACCAATCGAACGAACACGCGGGGCGAGAGCGACGTCGATCTCCGGGTGCAGCACCCCGGGCTGGTGATCCAATACGCCGAGGGCGTGAATGTTGGGCTCGCGTACCAAGCAGGCGCCTACTACGGCACCGGACGGTCGTACCAGACAATCCTGAGGGACATGCGAGCGCACATCACCACCGATCTGGTGGGGGCGTTCGGCATGGCCGCCGTTGACGCCACCGGTAAAAAGGCCATTCGCGTGAACGGGCTAGAGGGCAGCCGCGCTGAGGTCGATGTCGTGCCAGCCTTCACGCTGCATTTTATCACAACTTCCAGTCCGTTCACGCAGCTATACATCAAGACTGAGGGCGTCGGGTTGCTCGATCCCGATGGCAAATGGACTTTCAACTTCCCGGATCTGCATATCTCTAATGGCAGGTCCAAGCGCCTGCGCACGCGGCTACAGTTCAAGCGTGTCGTCCGCATCATCAAGCGGATGCAGTCGGACATGATGGCCTACGAAGCCACAAACAAGCGCGTGCCGTCGTTTCTGATCGAATGCATGGTCCATGCCGTCGAGGACGCATATTTCACCGTCGAAGGAGATGACCGATACGATCGCGTTAAGAGGGTGCTGCAGCGAGTCGCTTACTTGATCAATGGTGAGCCGCACACGTTCCGCCTACTTGAGATCAACAACATGAAGTTCCTCTTCGGTGCCCACCAAGGCTGGCGCCTTCAGGACGCGCAGGAATTCGTGGCCTCGGCGCTGGCACATCTGGGTGATGCCTGATGTGGCATCTCCTCTCCTCGCGCTGGCAGGTTCTGATCGTAGGTTCGGCGGCAATAATCCTCGTAAACGGTATCGACGCAGCGGCAATGCAATTTATCGGCCGCGATGCAAGCGCGTGGAAGTATCTCTCGCTGGTTGCGACCATCATTACGACAGCACTAGCCATTGTCGCGCAGTTCCTCTGGTTCAAGCTCGTGAATGTCGTTCCATGGCTGCAGACCAAGACCTTCCCCGACCTCAACGGGACGTGGAAGGGGGTGCTTCACTCGACCTACAAGAGTCCTGAGACTGGCGAGCCATGGCCGCCGATCGACACGACCATTACGATCCGGCACACGCTGCTCTCGATCAGTATCACCATGAAGACCGGTGAATCGACTTCCTATTCAAGCCGCGAGACGCTTGAGCCTCACTATGCCAACAAGCGCTTCCGTGTCTGGTACAGCTATTCGAACGAGCCGAAAGCCGCCTTCCGACAGCGTAGTGCTCCACATAATGGAGTTGCGTTCCTGGAGGTGGACTGGGACGACAACCGGAACAAGCTTGTGGGTCGGTACTACAACGACCGTGGTTCCAGCGGAGATATCGAAGCCAAAAGGGTCAAAAAGGGTTGATTGCCTCGCGTGTCGAGCGAATCCGCTCGCCGTCATCGCCGTTGGGCGAATAGATGTGCAACTGCTGGCTGGGCGTCAGAGCGCGAGGGACCGCTTTGGGTCAAAATCTGCCCTCAAACGATGTATCCGGACAATAGGGCTGCTTCGCGCGAGACGCTGTCGATACAATATAGAAGATGGACTTAGACAATTTGCCCATTTCTGACGCGGTCATGCTTCGGATGATGCGTCATCGATTGACCTGAGCCCCAAGTTTCATCCAGTTGGAAGTAGAGTCTGTTGATCATTTGAGCCTGTTGGGCTCGGTGATGCAACGGGGCCGGGCGTGGAGCGCCCAGAGCGCTCAGACCTCCCGTCCCGTTGCATCACGGGGGCGGCGAGCATGGCATAGATGGCAGGCGGCAGGTTGCCGAACGAGCTGTGCGGCCTGATTGTGTTGTAACCGTCCTTCCAGAGAGCAAGCGTCTCACGCGCGTGATCGAGTGAGCGGAACAGGGTCTCGTTCAGCAGTTCGTCCCGGAGCCTGCCATTGAAGCTCTCGATGAAGGCGTTCTGGGCCGGCTTGCCGGGCGCAATGTAGTGCCATTCGATGCGGGCCTCTTGCGACCAGCCCAGGATCGCCATGCTGGTGAACTCCGTTCCATTGTCGCTGACGATGGTCAGCGTTGCTCCGCGCGGGCAATGAGGCGGCCCAGCTCCCGCACGACCCGGATACCCGAGAGCGAGGTATCGGCGACCAGGCAGAGGCACTCCCGGATGAAGTCATCGACGACCGCCGGGATGCGGAAGCGACGGCTGTCCGTCAGCGTGTCGCTGAGGAAGTCGAGCAACCAACGTTGGTTCGGTCCTTTTGGCATCGTCATCGGCGCCCGTGTTCCAAGGGCTCGCTTGCGGCCACCGCGACGGCGAACCTGCAGGCGCTCCTCCCGGTAGAGCCGTCTCAGCTTCTTGTGGTTCAGGCGAATGCCCTCCTGGTTGAGCAGGATGTGCAGGCGCCGATAGCCGAAGCGCCGGCGCTCGGCCGTCATTTCCCGCAACCGGTCCCGGATCGTCAGGTCGTCGGGACGCACACTTCGATAGCGCACCGAAGTCCGGTCCGCTCCGACCGTCGGCCCGCCCGGCGCTGGCTCACCCCATGCGTGTCGCAGAGATGAACCACGGCCTCCCGTCTGGCGGCGGGCGCTACCATTTTTTTTGAGGCAATATCCTTCAGCATCGTGTTGTCGAGCATGGTCTCGGCCAGAAGCTTCTTCAGCCGTGCGTTCTCGTCCTCGAGAACCTTCAGCCGCCGCGCCTCCGACACTTCGAGGCCGCCATACTTCGACTTCCACTTGTAAAAGGTCGCTCCGCTGATCCCGTGCTTGCGGCACACATCCGCCGTCCGGATGCGGCTCTCCTGCTCCCGCAGGATCGCGATGATCTGCTCTTCCGTGAACCTTGATCGTCTCATCGTCCGTCTCCTTCAAGTGACGGACTCTACCCAAATCTGGAGGAAACTCAGGGGCTCAGGTCAATGTGGACGGCTCCCACGTCCAACACCTGAATGCCATGATTGTGGTTACTATTCGAAACAATCAGGGGAGCCGCCCCGTGCACGAAATTACTTCGATCGAATTGAACATCGTCAAGACAGTGTTTCAGTGGCACGGTGTCGATGAGGCAAGGACCGTTATCGTCCAAGGGAATCTAAGGCGCAGTGAGGTGGTCAGGTCCTTCGAGCGTTGCTCGCTCTGCCTGATGGTTGGCGGCGCAGTACCATCGCTTCAGTAAATCAGAGGCGACCGATCACCCGCAGCCACCGGCGACCGCGCCGAAATGCCCCAGCGCGTTCTTCATCAACGACGGCCTTAGCGCAAGATCAACGACGGCCTTAGCGCAAGCGTCGCGGGATGCAGCATAACAACTTCCACTGCCGGCTCCGTCGGATATGTACTTGACATATTATTAGGAGTCCTAAACACTAGACATATGGATCACGCACCCGCATCCGACCCGCTTGTCGCCCGCCTGCGCGACGGCTTCGACCGCATCGCCTTCGTGCTGCGCGCCGACCTC
>JAGUWA010000337.1 GCA_020062605.1 Parvibaculum sp.
GATCCCGCCCTGGTCGAGACCACGGCGGAAGGCCCCTTGCCGAAAATCGGCCGCGACGGACGCCGGCCCTCCGACGTCTATGCCCGCCCGGTGCCGCCGGGCACGCAAGCGGACCGGCGCATTGCGCTCGTCGTGAGCGGCATGGGCATCAGCGAGAGCGCTACCGCGCATGCGATCGAGGTTCTGCCTCCGGAAGTCACCCTCTCCTTCGCGCCCTACGGCTCCAACCTTCAGGGCTGGATCGACCGCGCGCGCGACGCCGGACACGAAGTGCTGCTCGAACTGCCGATGGAACCGTTCGGCTATCCGCAGAACGACCCCGGCCCGCATACGCTGCTGACGAGCGCCGGGGCGGCGGAAAACACCTCACGCCTCGAATGGCTGATGAGCCGCTTCACGGGCTATGCGGGCGTCATGAACTATCAGGGTGCGCGTTTCACGACCTCGCCCGCCTCCCTGAAGCCCGTGCTCCAGACAATCGAGGCGCGCGGTCTTCTCTATGTCGACAATGGTTCCTCGGCGCGCAGCATCGCGCCCACGCTTGCCCGGGAGATCGGTCTTCCCATCGTACAGGCAAACCGCATCGTCGATCCGGTCCAGAACCCGGAAATCATCGCAACATCGCTGGACATGTTGAAGGAGGCCTCGCAACAATCGGGCGCAGCCCTCGGCGTTGCCTCCGGTTTCCCCGTGACGGTCGACGCGCTTGCGCAATGGGCGGTCTCGCTCGAGAAACAGGGCTATGTGCTCGTGCCCGCGACGGCGCTGACGCGCGATTGACGGACGGATGCCTAACCGCAATCAGGATGGAATTCAGGTGGACCCGGAAACGCTTCCCTACCGGCCTTGTGTCGGCATCATGCTCATCAACCGCGAGGGGCTCATCTGGGTCGGCAACCGCATACAGGAAGTCGATACCGGAAGCGCCCTCACCTGGCAGATGCCGCAAGGCGGGATCGACGAAGGGGAAACCGCCGAGGAAGCGGCAATGCGCGAGTTGCTGGAAGAGACGGGCACGGCGAAGGCGCGGATCATCGGCGAGACATCGGACTGGCTCACTTACGATCTGCCGCCCCATCTCGTCGGTATCGCGCTCAAGGGCAAATATCGCGGGCAGAAGCAGAAATGGTTCGCCATGCGCTTTACCGGCGAGGACGGGGACATCGACATCGCCGCCGACGACCACCAGGAATTCAGCGAATGGACCTGGGTGCCGGTCGAGGAACTTGTCGAGCTGATCGTGCCCTTCAAGCGAGGGGTCTATGAACGGATCGTCCTCGAACTAGGACCGCTTGCCGTTCCGGGCGAATGAATTCCAGCTCCGCTGCCCGGCGCTCGTGCGCCACGCCGCGGCAATGCCGCCGAGCTTGCCTGCCAGCGGCTCTATCCGCGTGCGATAGGCGTATTCGGCATAGTCCCAACGTTCGCCTTTGCGCAATGCGAAGACGCGCCCGAGCTTCTCCTGCACTGTCCCGGTCAGCGAAGCGAGCCTGTCTATCTTTTCGCGCATCTCGACGGGGACCTGCGGCCGTACATCTGCAAGCGTCTTCAGCATGGCGGCGAACCGCGCATTGCTCGCCGCCTCGGGCAGCGTCGCATCGTTTCTCGCGCCCATGAAATCCGCGAGCCCGGCGCGCAGGTCGTCGAGATCGCCCCGAAACGTCGCGAAGGGCCCGACCGGCCCAACCACGTCGGGCGAGGATATGGCGAGCATCGCGTTCATGACCTCCGTACAGAGGGACTGCGCTTCGCTGAGCGCGGGCTTCACATCCTCGGTGTAGAGCTGAAGACCCGGATAGCGGTTGACCGTACCGACGATTGCAGCGACAGCGCGCTGCTCCGCCAGCAGCCGGTCGACAAGACGCTGCATCTCCACGAGCTCAACGAGTTTGCGACCATCCGTCCATGTCGACGACTGCCGCCCGAGCGCATCCGACGCCGCCTGCAACCGGGCCGAGGCCTGCAACCATTCGCGATGAAAGCCTTCGCCATCGGTAAGCAGATATCCGCGAAGAGCGACGAGGCTCGCCTCCTGCGCAGCCTCGAAATCGGCGAGAAGACTTCCGAAGTCCTGCACGTTCGTCGCGCCGGCTGGAAGACCAAGCCCGGAAGCTTCGAGTGTCGCATTCTGGACCCGCGGCGTCGCCTCGCCGCCGGTCCCTCGCAACGCCGGCGACAAGACGGCATAGGCCACGCCCGACCCCACGAGGAGCGCAAGCGCCGCCCAGCCGCGCGCGGGCAATCGCACGGCCGAAAAAACGGGCTTCCTGAAGTGAATTTTTTTACGGATTTTTCCGCCGCGCTTCGGTTCCGGACCTTGCGGGCTGTTGTTCGGCCCGGGAGGGAATCCGTAACGGGACCGCCAGTAAGTCTCCGCATCGCGCGTTGCTGAAAAAGGCATCACACACCTATTGGTGCCGCGCCCCGAACAGCGACCTCGGAAAATTCTACAGCCTAATCGCGAAGCGAGGGAAGCCTTCAATTGTGTCACATTGTGACAATTGGTTTCGCAGGCCGGATTCCGCTAGCCGCAAAGCCCTTTTGGTGCTTTGAATTGATTGCGGGGTACGCAGACGATGGAACCTTTTAATGGCGCCATCGAAGCCGGGGCTTGGGTCCGGAGGATGAAATGTCCCTTACCCGCCGCACCTTCCAGGTCTTGACGCTCGCGCTGCTCATACTGGCCGTTCTCGACGAGGATGCGCGCACCATGACGGGCGGCTTCCTGCGAAACGGTTATGTCTACATAGCTGGCGGAGCGAACACGCCGGTCCCGCTCGAACGCCCGCCCTTTCTCGGTCTCGCCGATCTCGACGATTGCCTGCGCGGTTCGGCGCGCATCGAGGGCGACGATGCCTATGCGGCCTTCTGCGCAGACCTCGCGACATTCACCGTGAGCGAGACCGATGCAGAAACGAAAAAAATGACGATGGCCCACACATCCGCCTCCACGGAACGCGCCCTTGTGGAGACGGTGGACTGCCTCGTCGATGCGCATGGTGTTCCCGCACGCAGAACCGACGGCATTTGGGTGCGATCGGCAAACGATACGGACAGCGAAAGCGGGACATGGAGCGGCAAACCGAGCCGCCTCGTATCCGTGCCGCCAGGCTGTCACGTGGAAAGCCCGGCGGACGGTAAGGTGCTCTATGCGGGCTTCTTCAAAGGCTATCTCGGCATTGTCATCATCGAGACAGCGAGAAAAGAGCGGATCACGGTTGCCGGCCTCGGCCGTGTCTCGGTCAGCCGGGACGACCAAATCGTTCACGGCGGCGAGATCGGCGAAACATCGGAAGAACTTGCACCGGCGCTCGCCGGACCAGCTCGAGGAAAAGAAGGCGCGGCGCTGCTCTATGTTGCGGATGGAAGCGCGGCGGCACCGGCGTCCTGATCAGATGGCTTCCCGCGCAAGTTGCCAGTTGCGAAACTGCCAGTAGCGCCAGGCCAGCGATGTAACGCCGCGCATGACGAGCCCGTGCGGCTTGAGCCCCGCCGCCTTGCCGACCATGGAGATCAGACGCTCGACATGCTGGCGGCGATAAAGGCCGAGCGCACGCTTCTCATAGGCCTTCGCGAAGGTCGCGCGCCTGTAGGGCACGCTGCCATCGACGGGGGTGTTCGCCGCGTAATAGGCACAGGCGAGTTCATCGTCATCCGCCTCCGACACGCGCCCGACCGCTACGCGGATGCGATCGAGGATCGAGGGTGGCGTTTCGCCGAGATCGTTGAACTTGTCGTAGAAAAGCTTGTAGTGACGGAACTCGTCGGCCGCGATATTCGACGCGATCTGCTTCAGCACGGGTTCGTCCGTGGCGTCCTTTATGGCCGTGTAATAAGAGGAAGTGCCGCTCTCGACAACGCAGCGCGCGATAAGTTCGCCGCCGCGGCTGCCGCGCACGCTCTCGATGGCGTCGGTCGGAATGGCGTAGCCTTCGCGGAAGCGCCGGAAGGCCTCTTCGAAATTGAAACCCGGATCGGCAAGCTCCGCCCAGCGCGCGAGCGCCTGGCCGTGCTGGACCTCCTCGTCGCCCCATTGGTACACCGCTTCCTTGACGTCCGGCCGGTCCGAAAAGACGTTACAGAGATAGGTCACATAATCTGGCGCATTGAACTCCACCATCGCGGCCGCCTTCACGGCGCGCAGGATGTCGGGATCGACCTTCGACGCGTCGAAATCGCCCCATTTGATGTCGTCGAGTGTCCAGTGACGGCTCATCGAACCCTACCTCACTCCATGCCGGCCAGCCGGCCGCTCATCGTCATATGACAGCAGCAATATAGCCGCCACAGCTTTCCGGTTTAAGGGCCGGGACAAGGCCGATTGCCGCAGCCCCGCGCGGATGACAGTTCGTTCCGGAAACGAAAAGGCGGCCTCCGGAACCCGGAGTGCCGCCTTATGCTAATTTATGGCCGGAAAAACCTTACAGCGCCTGACGAAGCTGCGTCAGGTAATCGAGCTTTTCCTGCGCAATCCGGCGCTTTTCGTCGGACTTTGCATCCGCCACATCTTCCTGCGCATTGGCGATTTCGCGCTCGAGCGCCGCCGAATCGAGCTCCGCGAGCGGAACCGTGTGCTCGGCAAGCACGGTGAGCCCGGCGGGCGTTACCTCGACGAAACCACCGCGCACGAAATAGCGCCGCTCGGGTTGCCCTTCCGCCTCGACGCCGATGACGCCGGGCCGAAGCGTCGACATGACCGGCGCATGGCCGCCCATGATGCCCATATCGCCATCCGCGCCCGGCACCGTCACCAGATCGACCTGCTCGGAGAGGAGCAGCCGCTCGGGCGATACGAGGTCGAAACTCAGCTTCTCAGCCATCCGCTTTCACCTTGTCCGGTCAGTCGCCTCAGGCGGCTTCCTTCGCGAGACGCTCGGCCTTCGCGATCGCATCTTCGATCGTGCCGACCATGTAGAAGGCGGCTTCCGGCAGATGGTCGTAATCGCCGTTGCAGAGGCCCTTGAAGCCCTTGATCGTGTCCTTGATGTCGACGAGAACGCCCGGCGA
>JAGUWA010000442.1 GCA_020062605.1 Parvibaculum sp.
AAATTGTCTCGCCGATGTCGCCCAGTGCCAGCGTGAATGTTCTCTCCTCGTCCCGCTCCGGTTCGTCGGGATGCCCGCTGAGCGCGCGCTCCGCGAGTTCGAGCGCCTGCCGGATCGGAACGGCGAGAGCTTCTGCCCGCGGCGTCGGTACGATTCTGTTGCCCACCCGCACGAAAAGCGGATCGTCCACCTGCCGCCGAAGCCGGGTCAGCGCGTTCGACAGTGCGGGCTGCGTCATGCCCAGCCGCGCGGCGGCCTTCGTGATGCTGCCTTCGGCAATGATGGCGTCGAAAATGGTCAGCAGGTTGAGGTCGATCCGGCGCAAATTCATGACGTGAATACTTGGTCATTCGTGATTTCAATTGGATGTATCTCCCATCCCTGTGAACTCATTCATATGGGGATAGTCAAAACCAAATCCTTTTGACAGCGGGGGCAAATAGTCATGCAGTGGAACGCCTTGTCCGTCCGTCCGCTTGGCGGCGTCTTTGGAGCCGAGGTGACGGGCGTGGGTATTCCCGGCGCGCCGGCACGGGTTCTGTCGGCCATGCTCGCAGGGGCGGTCGCGCGCTACGGGGTGCTGATTTGCCGTATGCCGGATGCCGTCTCGCAAGGCGTCGCCGGTCTTGTGGAGACCTTTAGCGGCGAGCGGCGTTCGATCGTCGTCGACACCGGGGAAGCGCCGGGCGGGGCTGGTGGCGGGCGCGTGCATCCGGAAGACGATATCGCCCTGCTGACGGACCCTCTTGCCTCGTCCGCCGCCTCCCACATGGCGCTTCTCCACGCCGAAAACGTACCGCGCGAGGGAGCCGAAAGCATCTGGTGCTCGCTCGCCGGCGCCTACGACAATCTGTCTCTTCCCATTCGCGCCTATCTCGACCCTCTTCGGGTTGAGCCGGCGAACGGTGCGAAGGGACAGGTCTCTTCGCTCATCGGCAGGCATCCGGTCACGGGCCGGAAGCATTTCGCCATCGGCAATTCGTTCGAGGGCCGCATTCTCGATATCCCCGCGGAGGAAAGCGATCTCGTTCTCGATCTTGTCCGGAACTTGCTTGCCGCGCCGGAAAACCAGATACGCATTCCATGGACGGAGGACATGATCGCCATATGGGATTGCCGTCTGGCCCAGCATTACGCCGTTGGCGGCTATGGCGCGCCGGGCTGGCGTCTAAGCTGTGTTTCCGTGTCGGGTGCTGCCGTTCCATTGATCCGCCCCGAAGCCGGTTTCGTATCGTAGAATGTTCAGTTCACGCACATCCGGGTATTGCCGATCTCATGTCTTCGCAGAAATCAGGCCTGAAGAAGGAAGGGGAGAGCCCCTCGATCGTCTGGCTCCGCCGCGACCTGCGGCTCGACGACAATCCGGCGCTTGCCGCGGCGATACAGCGTGGCGCGCCGGTCGTGCCGGTCTTCATTCTCGATCCGCGAGAAGAAATCGGCGGTGCCTCGCGCTGGTGGTTGCACGGCAGTCTCTCGGCCCTCTCGGAAAGTCTCGGCCGTCTCGGCGCCCCGCTCATCCTGCGCCGTGGCGCGCCGCAGGATGTCCTGCACGCGCTGGCCGGGGAGCTCGGCGCCGGTGCCGTCTTCTGGAACCGAATCTACGAGCCGCAAGCGATCGCGCGGGACAAGGCGCTGAAGGCGTCCTTTCGGGAAAACGGCATCGAGGTTCGGAGCTTCAATGCCTCGCTCCTCGCCGAGCCCCGGGAGGTGAAGACCGGGAGCGGCGATCCCTACAAGGTCTTCACGCCCTTCTGGCGGGCGCTCTCGCAAGTCCCGTTCGACATTCCGCTGCCCGCACCGGGCAAACTTGCCGGCGTCGGAGACGTCGCGACGGAAAACCTCGCTGGCTGGAATCTCCTGCCCGCAAAGCCAGACTGGGCAGCGGGCCTGCGCGAGACATGGACACCCGGCGAGGCGGGCGCGCGTTCCCGGTTTGAAGCCTTCGTCGAACGCGCGATGGACGATTATCCGCTCGCCCGCGACCTGCCGGACCGCGAGGGCACGTCGCGCCTCTCGCCGCATCTGCACTGGGGCGAAATCTCGC
>JAGUWA010000260.1 GCA_020062605.1 Parvibaculum sp.
GCCGTCAGCGACGTCTTGCCATGGTCAACGTGACCAATCGTTCCGATGTTGCAGTGCGGCTTGTTCCGCTCAAACTTCTCTTTGGCCATCTCGGCGCTCCATTCCTCTGGAACTGTCTTCGATCAATTGATTAGGCGAGCTTTGCGCGGACTTCGTCCGACACCGCCTGGGGTACCTGCTCGTAGTGGTCGAACTGCATCGTGTACTGGGCACGGCCCTGGCTCATCGAACGCAGCGTATTCACGTAACCAAACATGTTGGCGAGCGGCACCATCGCGTGGATCACCTGCGCGATGCCGCGCTGCTCGGTGCCGCTGATCTGCCCGCGGCGGCTGTTCAGGTCGCCGATCACGTCGCCCATATATTCTTCCGGGGTGACGACTTCGACATTCATGATCGGCTCGAGGAGCTTCACGCCCGCCTGCTGCGCACCTTCGCGGAAGGCGGCGCGAGCAGCGATTTCGAACGCCATGACGCTCGAGTCAACGTCGTGATAGGCACCGTCGATCAGAGTGGCCTTGAAGTCGATCATCGGGAAGCCGGCAAGCGGGCCGCTGTCCTTCACGCTCTCGACGCCCTTCTGAACGCCCGGCACATATTCCTTCGGCACCGAACCGCCAACAACCTTGCTCTCGAACTGGAAGCCCGAACCCGGCTCGCCCGGCTCGAACACGATCTTCACGCGGGCGAACTGGCCCGAACCGCCGGTCTGCTTCTTGTGCGTGTAGTCGATCTCGGCGCGCTTCGTGAGCGTTTCGCGATAGGCCACCTGCGGGGCGCCCACATTCGCCTCGACCTTGAACTCGCGACGCATACGGTCGACGAGAATGTCGAGATGAAGTTCGCCCATGCCCTTGATGACGGTCTGGCCGGACTCTTCGTCCACCGACACGCGGAAAGACGGATCTTCCTGCGCAAGACGGTTGAGCGCGATGCCCATCTTTTCCTGGTCGGCCTTCGTCTTCGGCTCGACCGCAACCTCGATGACCGGCTCCGGGAATTCCATGCGTTCCAGGATGATCGGCTTCAGCGGATCGCAAAGCGTGTCGCCCGTGGTCGTGTTCTTGAGGCCGGCAACGGCGACGATGTCGCCCGCATAGGCTTCCTTGATGTCTTCGCGGTGGTTCGCATGCATCTGCAGCATGCGGCCGATGCGCTCGCGATTATCCTTGGTCGAATTCAGCACACCCGTACCGGTGGTGAGCACGCCCGAATAAATGCGGCAGAAGGTGAGAGAGCCCACGAAGGGGTCGTTCATGATCTTGAACGCGAGCACCGAAAGCGGCTCATCGTCGGAGGCGCCGCGCGTGTCGGGCTCCTCGGTCTTGGGGTCGATACCCTGCATGCGCTCGACTTCGAGCGGCGACGGCAGGAAGTCCACCACCGCGTCCAGCATGGGCTGCACGCCCTTGTTCTTGAAGGCGCTGCCGCAGAGAACCGGCACGAACTTGCGGCTGATGGTGCCCTTGCGGATGAGCTTCTTGAGCGTGTCCTCGTCGGGCTCGTTGCCCTCGAGATAGGCCTCCATCACCGCGTCGTCCATCTCGACGGCGAGCTCGACCATCTTAGCACGATACTCGTCTGCCTGGTCCTTCAGGTCGTCGCGAATGTCGCGGTATTCAAACTCGGCACCGAGGGACTCATCCTTCCAGATGATTTCCTTCATCTTGACGAGGTCGATCAGACCTTCGAACTCGGCTTCCGAACCGATCGGCAGCTGCGTCACGAGCGGAACCGCACCAAGGCGCGTCACGATCATGTCGACGCAGCGATAGAAGTTCGCGCCCATGCGGTCCATCTTGTTGACGAAGCACATGCGGGGAACGCGATACTTGTCGGCCTGGCGCCACACCGTCTCGGACTGCGGCTCCACGCCTGCAACCGAGTCGAACACCGTCACGGCGCCGTCGAGCACGCGGAGCGAACGCTCGACTTCGATCGTGAAGTCCACGTGGCCGGGCGTGTCGATGATGTTGATGCGCTTGTCTTTCCAGAAACAGGTCGTCGCGGCGGACGTGATCGTGATGCCACGCTCCTGCTCCTGCTCCATCCAGTCCATGGTGGCAGCGCCGTCGTGCACTTCGCCGATCTTGTGGCTCACGCCCGTGTAGTAAAGGATGCGCTCGGTCGTCGTCGTCTTACCGGCATCGATGTGAGCCATGATGCCGATATTGCGGTAATCTTCGAGCTTCGTTTTGCGTGCCATGACGGTCTGCCTTTGGGGGGTCTTGAACGCGTTACCAGCGGTAGTGCGAGAAGGCACGGTTGGCTTCGGCCATCCGGTGCGTGTCTTCGCGCTTCTTGACGGCGGAGCCGCGATTGTTCGCCGCATCGAGCAACTCGCCCGAGAGACGCGCAACCATCGTCGTTTCGTTGCGAGCGCGGGCAGCGGCGATGATCCAGCGGATCGCGAGCGCGCGGCGACGGTCCGGACGAACCTCGACGGGGACCTGGTAGGTCGCGCCACCGACACGACGCGAGCGCACTTCGAGCGCCGGCATCACGTTTTCGAGGGCTTCGTGGAACGTACGCAGCGGATCGACGTTGGCCTTCTGCTGCATCTGATCGAACGCGCCGTAAATGATGCTTTCGGCGGCGGACTTCTTGCCGTGATACATCAGGCTGTTCATGAACTTCGCGAGAACGGCGTCGCCATATTTGGCATCCGGAAGAACTTCTCGCTTTTCTGCGCTGTGGCGGCGGGACATGTCTCTGTTCCTTACTTCGGACGCTTCGCGCCGTATTTCGAGCGGCGCTGACGGCGATCTTTCACACCCTGCGTATCGAGCACGCCACGGATGATGTGGTAGCGCACACCCGGAAGGTCCTTCACGCGGCCGCCGCGGATCAGCACCACGGAGTGTTCCTGCAGGTTGTGGCCTTCGCCCGGGATGTAGCTCGTCACTTCGAACTGGTTGGTCAGCCTTACGCGGGCGACCTTACGCAGAGCGGAGTTCGGCTTCTTCGGCGTCGTCGTATAGACGCGCGTGCACACGCCACGCTTCTGCGGGCACGCCTGCATGGCCGGTACTTTATTACGCTTCACCAGCGGCTTGCGCGGCTTGCGGATGAGTTGGTTGACGGTGGGCATTCGCCTGCTCGATCCTGTCTGTCCAAACAAAAAAACGCCGCGCCGCCCCGGATCTGGTCCGAATTGGGCTGCGCGCGCTTGAGGACACCAAACCCTTGTGGGGTCTTGATATCCCAATGCAGAGGATCCCGGCCTTGCGCCCGGAATCGTGCGCCATTCCTCGTATTCTGTTTACCGGCCCCAGTGTCTAGATCCGACCAAAAGGCCTGCCCCATCAAGGGCTTGGTGGCCAGCGGTCCGGGAAGCTCTACTACCTGGAGCGAAAGTGAGCGGAACCTACTCGGGGGCCTACGAGTCGTCAACCCCGCATCCGCCGATTCCCGCGGAAAATCGGGCGAGGCCAGACTTTCTCGTCCGCAATCGGGATTCCCATGGCAGGAAGACCCGCGGGAGAGCAAAGTGGGCCCAAGATTCATGGGAGGAAAGCAAAAATGACCGGCAAATTCTGGCCCGCCTTGTTCGGGCGCGGCACTTTACAACTTCGCCGCCGGGCTTCCGCCCCTGCTGATTCCCTCGCTCTCGGCTGAAAACCTCGGACTGCCGCCCTACGACCCGCAGCACATTATCACCGCTCAGCTTGCCGGTCTGCTGATCTGCCTCTTCGGTATCGGCTATGCGATGGTCGCCATGGGCACCCCGGGCGGGCGGGAAATCGTCATTCTGGGCACGATCGGGAAGCTTGGGGTCGTTCTGCTCGTTGCCGGCCATCTGCTCTGGGGCCATGCTCCGCTGGGCTTGGCCGTCGCGGCCGGAGGCGACTTCATCTTCGCCCTCGCCTTCCTCGTCTACCTGACGAGGGGCCGCGGCGCCCGGCCCGTCCCCGCCTGAGAGCCGCCCTGAACGCAACAGGCCGCCCCCGAGGGAACGGCCTGCGCCATATGACATCCAGGCTGCGGGATCAGGCCGTGCCTTCCGACGCCTCCGCCACTTCGGCTTCCGGAGTGGAAGCCTCGACGGTGGTACTACCGCCCTGATCCTCGAGTATCTTCTCGTCGCGGCGCTGGGCCTCGCCCCGGATACGCTGGAGCATGCCGCCCGTGCCCGCCGGGATGAGCCGGCCGACAATGACGTTTTCCTTGAGGCCGATGAGCTGATCGACCTTGCCGGCAACCGCCGCTTCGGTGAGAACGCGAGTCGTCTCCTGGAAGGACGCCGCCGAGATGAAGGAACGGGTCTGAAGGCTCGCCTTGGTGATGCCGAGCAGAACCGGGCTCGCGGTGGCGGGCGTCTTGCCCTGCGCCTCCAGCTTCGCATTGATCTCGTCGAACTCCGACCGGTCCATCTGTTCGCCGGGAAGCGTGATGGAGTCGCCGGGATTCGTGATCTCGACCTTCTGCAGCATGTTGCGGACGATCACTTCAATATGCTTGTCGTTGATCGACACGCCCTGCAGACGGTAGACGTCCTGCACTTCGTTGACGAGATAGGCCGCCAGTTCCTCGACGCCGGAAATCGCGAGGATATCGTGCGGCGCGGGGTGGCCGTCCAGAATGAACTCGCCCTTCTCGATCACATCGCCTTCCTGGACCGAGATGTGCTTGCCCTTCGGGATCAGATACTCGATCGGCTCAAGGCTCTCGTCCAGCGGATGCACGATGATGCGGCGCTTGTTCTTGTAGTCGCGACCGAATTCAACGCGGCCCGTGGCCTCGGCGATGATCGCATGATCCTTCGGACGACGTGCCTCGAAGAGCTCCGCCACGCGCGGCAGACCGCCCGTGATGTCGCGCGTCTTGGCCCCTTCGGTCGGGATACGTGCGAGCACGTCGCCGGCATGGACTTCCGCTCCGTTCTCGACCGACAGAATGGCGTCGACCGAAAGCAGGTAACGGGCGTCGTTGCCGCTCGCGAGCTTCAGTATCTTGCCGTTCTTGTCCTTGACGATAACGGCCGGCCGCAAATCGCTGCCGCGCGGAGAAGCGCGCCAGTCGACAACCACCCGGCTGGAAATACCGGTTGCCTCGTCCGCCACTTCGCGGATCGACACACCATCCACAAGGTCCTCGAACTCCACGACACCATTCACTTCCGTAAGGATCGGCATGGTGTAGGGATCCCACTCGGCGATGCGCTGGCCGCGGGAGATCGTATCCCCCTCGTCCACACGCAAGCGCGAACCGTAGGTCAGCTTGTGTGCGGCGCGCTCGTTGCCGTGTTCGTCGATGACGAGCACCTGCACGTTGCGGCCCATGACGACGAGAACGCCATTCGAATCCTTCACCACGTTGCGGTTCACGATCTTCACCGTGCCCGAGTGATTGGTTTCGATATAGGAGTTGTCCGCCACCTGCGCCGTACCGCCGATGTGGAAGGTACGCATGGTGAGCTGAGTACCCGGCTCACCAATCGACTGAGCGGCGATGACGCCAACGGCCTCGCCCATGTTGACGGGCGTGCCACGCGCAAGGTCACGGCCGTAGCAGGCCGCGCAGACGCCGTTCTGCGCTTCGCAAGTCAGAACCGAACGGATCTTTATCGTCTGAACATTCACCTCCTCGATGAGGTCGACATCGGCCTCGTCGATCAGGTGGTTCTTCGGCAGGAGAACCGTGCCGGTCGCCGGGTTCATCACGTCTTCCGCCGTGGTGCGGCCGAGAACGCGGGTACCAAGGGAGACAATCACATCGCCAGCCTCGATCACGGCCTGAACCGTGATGCCACCCTCCGTACCGCAATCGCTTTCGGTGATGATCGAATCCTGCGCAACGTCGACGAGACGGCGGGTGAGGTAACCCGAGTTCGCCGTCTTGAGCGCCGTATCCGCGAGACCCTTTCGCGCACCGTGAGTCGAGTTGAAGTACTCGAGAACGGTGAGGCCTTCCTTGAAGTTCGAGATGATGGGCGTCTCGATGATTTCACCGGACGGCTTGGCCATGAGGCCGCGCATGCCAGCGAGCTGCTTCATCTGGGCGGGCGAACCGCGCGCGCCGGAATGCGCCATCATGTAGATCGAGTTGATCTGCTTCTCGCGCTTCGTTTCCGCGTCCACCTGCACGGCCGAGATCTTCTGCATCATCACGTCGGCGACGCGATCGGTGCACTTCGCCCAGGCGTCGACAACCTTGTTGTACTTCTCGCCCTGCGTAATGAGGCCGTCGATGTACTGCTGCTCGTATTCCGTCGCGAGCGCCTGCGTCTCCTCGACGAGCTTCGCCTTCTCTTCCGGGATGACCATGTCGTCCTTGCCGAACGAAATGCCCGCCCGGAAAGCCTGACGGAAGCCGAGAGCCATGATCTGGTCGCAGAAGATCACCGTCTCCTTCTGACCGCAGTGGCGATAAACCACGTCGATCATCTTGGAGATATCGCGCTTCGTGAGCAGTCGGTTCACAAGGTCGAACGGCACGTTCGGATGCTTCGGCAGAAGCTCGCCGACCAGCATGCGGCCAGGGGTCGTGTCGACGACCTGGGTCAGATCGTTGCCATCGGCGTCTTTCGTCGTGTACCGCGCCTTGACCTTCGCGTGCAGCGTCACCGATTTGGCGGCGAGCGCGTGCTCGATTTCGGCCATGGTCGAGAACACCATGCCTTCGCCCGGCTCGTTATCCTTCTGAATGGTCACATAGTAGAGACCGAGAACGATATCCTGGGACGGCACGATGATCGGCGAACCGTTCGCCGGGTGCAGGATGTTGTTGGTCGACATCATCAGCACGCGGGCTTCGAGCTGCGCTTCGAGCGACAGCGGCACGTGAACGGCCATCTGGTCGCCGTCGAAGTCGGCGTTGAAGGCCGCGCAAACGAGCGGATGAAGCTGGATCGCCTTGCCCTCGATCAGCACCGGCTCGAAAGCCTGAATACCGAGGCGGTGAAGCGTCGGCGCACGATTGAGCAGCACAGGATGCTCGCGGATCACCTGTTCCAGGATTTCCCAGACTTCCGGACGCTCCTTCTCGACGAGCTTCTTCGCCTGCTTCACCGTGGCGCTGAGACCCTTGGCCTCAAGGCGCGAATAGATGAACGGCTTGAAGAGTTCGAGCGCCATCTTCTTCGGCAGGCCGCACTGGTGGAGCTTGAGCTCCGGACCGACGACGATCACCGAACGGCCGGAATAGTCCACGCGCTTGCCGAGCAGGTTCTGTCGGAAACGGCCCTGCTTGCCCTTCAGCATGTCGGCGAGCGACTTCAGCGGACGCTTGTTGGCGCCGGTGATGACGCGGCCGCGACGGCCATTGTCGAACAGCGCATCGACCGACTCCTGCAGCATGCGCTTTTCATTGCGGATGATGATATCCGGCGCGCGCAGCTCCATCAGCCGCTTCAGACGATTGTTGCGGTTGATGACGCGGCGGTAGAGATCGTTGAGATCGGACGTGGCGAAACGGCCGCCGTCCAGCGGAACAAGCGGGCGAAGCTCCGGCGGAATGACCGGGATCTGCGTCATGATCATCCATTCCGGGCGGTTGCCGGATTCGATGAAGGCCTCAATGAGCTTGAGGCGCTTGGCAAGCTTCTTCGGCTTGAGTTCGGACGTGGACTCGGCGATTTCCACGCGCAGATCGGCCGCGATCTTCTCCAGATCGAGCGCGATCAGCAGTTCGCGGATCGCTTCCGCGCCGATACCGGCGGTGAAGCTGTCTTCGCCATACTGGTCCTGTGCGTCGATATACTCCTCTTCCGTCAGAAGCTGACGCTCCTTGAGCGACGTGAGACCCGGTTCCAGAACGATGTAGTTCTCGAAGTAGAGAACGCGTTCCAGATCCTTCAGCGTCATGTCGAGCAGAAGACCGATGCGGCTCGGCAGCGACTTCAGGAACCAGATATGCGCGACAGGCGCGGCGAGCTCGATATGGCCCATGCGCTCGCGCCGGACCTTCGACAACGTCACTTCAACGCCGCACTTCTCGCAGATGATGCCCTTGTACTTCATCCGCTTGTACTTGCCGCACAGGCACTCGTAGTCCTTGATCGGACCGAAGATGCGCGCGCAGAACAGACCGTCCCGCTCCGGTTTGAACGTGCGGTAGTTGATCGTCTCCGGCTTCTTGATCTCGCCATAGGACCAGGAAAGGATCCGCTCGGGGCTCGCGATCGAGATCTTGATCTGATCGAAAGTCTGCGTAGGCGCCGTCGGATTGAAAAGGTTCATGACCTCTTGGTTCATGGACTTCTCCTGAACTCGGCCTCAAAGCCAACGGGGATAGTTATGTGCGTCCGGTGGGGCCTTCCGTCCGCGTACCCCGTATATCGAATATCGAATGCTCTCCGTCGAGGAGGGCTGCGATGCGCCCCGCAAGGAGCGCATCGCCTGTCTCTTGTCAGCTCGCCGCTGGTGTCATCAGCTCGACATTGAGGCCGAGCGAACGCATTTCCTTCACGAGCACATTGAAGCTCTCCGGAATACCGGCTTCGAACGTGTCGTCGCCACGGACGATGGCCTCATAGACCTTCGTACGGCCGGCCACGTCGTCCGACTTCACCGTCAGCATTTCCTGCAGCGTGTAGGCGGCGCCATAGGCTTCGAGCGCCCACACTTCCATTTCGCCGAAGCGCTGGCCGCCGAACTGCGCCTTGCCGCCCAGCGGCTGCTGGGTAACGAGCGAGTACGGGCCGATGGAGCGTGCATGGATCTTGTCGTCGACAAGATGATGCAGCTTCAGCATGTAGATGTA
>JAGUWA010000346.1 GCA_020062605.1 Parvibaculum sp.
CGCCGAGGCCCTTCAGGTAGTCCGCTTCCGAGGCGCGGCCCGTGGAGGCGATGACGCGGTAGCCGAGCTTCGCGAGAATGGCGATGGCGACGGAGCCGACGCCGCCCGCCGCACCGGTGACGAGGACGTCACCCTTGTCCGGCGTGACGCCGTTCTTTTCGAGCGCGAGGATGCAGAGCATGGAGGTATAGCCGGCGGTGCCGATGGCCATGGCGTGTTCGCTGGAAATTGCCTCCGGCAGTTTCACCAGCCAGTCGCCCTTCACGCGCGCCTTCTGCGCATAGCCGCCATTATGGCCTTCGCCGACGCCGTAGCCGTTCAGCACAACGCGCTCGCCCGGCTTGAAGTTCGGATTGTCCGATTTCTCGACCTTGCCCGAGAAATCGATGCCGGGGATGAGCGGCCAGTTGCGGATGATGGGCGCGGCGCCGGTGAGCGCGAGGCCGTCCTTGTAGTTCACGGTGGAATAATCGACGGCGACGGTGACATCGCCTTCCATGAGGTCTGCCTCGGTGAGGTTCGCAAATTCGACCTGCGGAGCCTTGTCGCCCTTCGACACACGGATGGCGCGGAACGTCCCTGTCATTTCCCGTCCTGACTTTGGTTTTGACGCCTTTGAAGCGTTTTTCTGGATGCCCTGTTGGCGACAAACGAACCCAAATCCGGGTTTCGGTCAAGCGAGGGGAAGAAGGGCGGTCAAGCGAGCGGGCGGCAGGCGGCGAAGGCACTGGCACTCGCCCGGCTTGGTGAGTGCTAATCCATTGAATTTATTGACCGAATCGTGCGCTTCAAGAATTTGTCAATCTCGACGCATGAAAATTTCGTGACTACGATTCCCGTGTCAGGAGGCTCTTTTCGGCGCGGCATTGCCGTCTGGATTCACCGATCTGGAGGTTCGAGCGTGAGACAGGTTTCGGAACTGAAGAAGCTGCTGGAAGGCTACCGGCTGGTGACGGCCGAAATTCTCTACCGGATGCCCGATCATCCCAAGCTGCTGCAGAGCTATATCTGGCAGGATTATGACATGGAGCCGAAATATCCGGCGCTGTCGAAGTTCCTCGACTTCTGGGGACGGGAACTCGACGGGCCGATTTATTCGGTGCGCATCGGAACAAGGCGGGTGATCCATCCGAGCGAGTTCGTGCGCGCGGATTTCATGGGGGCGATTCACTGACAGAATGCGCTTCTTCGTCTTCCGTTTCTTTTTGACCGTCATGGCCCGGCTTGTTCGGGCCATCCACGTCTGTCTTCTCAGCGATGCTGCAAAGACGTGGATGACCCGCATAAAGCGGGTCATGACGATGTTTTTTTGTTTCAATGATGCGGCAGGTTCTCGACGAATGTGATCGGTTCGCCGGTCGCCTGCGAGTCGAGTTCGTCTTCCCACATGGCGCGGTGGCCGCGCACGACGGTGCCGATTGGCCAGCCCTTCACCTGCATGCCGTTGTAGGGCGTCCAGCCGCATTTCGAGGCGATCCACTTGTCCTCGATCGTGCGCGTGGCCGACATGTCGACGATGGTGAGGTCGGCGTCGTAGCCGACCGCGATGCGGCCCTTGCGCGCCATGCCGAAGATGCGCTGCGGGCCGGCTGACGTCAGATCCACGAAACGCTGCAGCGTGAGGCGGCCTTCGTTCACATGATTGAGCATGACGGGGACGAGCGTCTGCACGCCGGGCATGCCAGACGGCGACTTCGGATAGGTCTGCTCCTTTTCCTCGATGGTGTGAGGTGCGTGGTCGGAGCCGAGCACATCGACGATGCCGGCGGCGATGCCTTCCCAGAGGCCCGCGCGATGCTCATGGCCGCGGATGGGCGGGTTCATCTGCGCGTAGGTGCCGAGCGCCTCGTAGCATTCGGGCGCGGCGAGCGTCAGATGCTGCGGGGTGACTTCCACCGTCGCGATGTCCTTGTGGTGCGCGAGGAGCGGGATTTCATCCGCCGTCGAGATGTGCAGCACATGGATGCGCTTGCCTGCCTCTCGCGCGAGACGCAGGAGGCGCGTGGTGCAGAGGACGGCAGCCTCCGCGTCGCGCCAGACGGGGTGCGTATCGACATGGCCGAGCAGCGCGAGTTCGCGGCGCTCGCGCAGGCGGAATTCGTCTTCCGAATGGAAGGCGGCGCGGCGGCGGATCGCACGCAGCACGCGCAGCACATCCTCGTCCTTCTCGACAAGGAGCGTGCCGGTGGACGAACCCATGAAAACCTTGATGCCGCAGCAGCCGGGCTCGCGCTCGATATCGGCGAGAATATCGACATTCTCCGTCGTCGCGCCGCCGTAAAAGGCGAAATCGCAATACATGCGGTGGCGGGCGCGGGCGACCTTGTCGGCAATGGCGTCCGGCGTCGTCGTGGGCGGCTTCGTGTTCGGCATTTCGAAGACGGAGGTGACGCCGCCGAGCGCGGCAGCGCGGCCACCCGATTCGAGGTCTTCCTTGTGCTCGTTGCCGGGCTCGCGCAGATGGACCTGGCTGTCCACGACGCCGGGCAGGACATGAAGCCCCTTCACGTCGACGATCTCCGCCGCGTCGGCGCGGGAGAGATCGCCGATCTCGACGATGAGCCCGTCCTTTACGGCGATGTCGGCTTCGCCGATGCCGTCGTGATTGACGATCGTGCCGCGGCGGAAGATGAGATCGTAGGTGATGCTCACGAGGCTTGTCCTTTTTCGAGCTCAGGGGCGACGGCGGCATTCTGGTCTTTTTGGGCGGTCTTCGCCAACAGGGCGATGGCGGCCTCCTCCACCGTCTCGACGTCGAGGTCTTCCATGTGGTTGCGGCTCAGGTGCCAGGTAACCTCGCCACCCTCCTCCGCCTTGATTTCCGCATGAGAGCGGGGAACGCGGACCGTGACGGCTTTCGGGCCCCATGGCGCATAGATCGCATCTGCCGTCGGGCCGAAAAGACCGATGGTGGGAGCGCCCGCCGCGGCCGCAAGATGCATGAGGCCGGAATCGTTGCCGACATAGAGGCGCGCGCGGGCGAAGCAGGCACCCACCTCGTCGATACCGGCGCCGACGAGGTCGATGCGGCGTTCGGGCGGCATGACCTCAAGGAGGGGACGGCATTTTTCCTGCTCGCCGGGCCCGCCGGTGACAAGGAGATGCGCCCCTTCC
>JAGUWA010000143.1 GCA_020062605.1 Parvibaculum sp.
CCTGGCGGGCGACCCGCGGGCGCTCGCGGCGCTCATGCCCCATGCGCGGGCGGAAATCATTCCCGGTACGGACCATATGTTCGCGCTGCCCAACCCGATGTTCAAGGGCGCGGTCATGGATTTCCTGACCGGCTGGGACCAGTAAAAGCCATTCATCACCTGGCGGAACGAGAGACGAAAATGTCCGACAAGCGTTTGTCTTCGTGGCGGCTCGCTGCTTTTTCCGGGCCGGCTATTCCCATTGCCGCGCTCGGCCTGCCCATCGGCGTCTACCTGCCGCAATTCTATGCCGGGCCGATGGGGCTGGGGCTTGCCACGGTCGGCACGATCTTCATGCTGGCGCGGCTCTGGGACGTGGTCACAGACCCGATGATGGGCGTGATCTCGGACAAGTTTCCCTCGCGCTGGGGACGCAGGCGGCACTGGATCGTGCTGTCGGTGCCGATGCTCGTCGTCTGCGCCTATATGGTGTTCGTGCCGAGCGCGCCGGTGACGGCGGGCTATCTGCTCGGCTGGATGTTCTTCCTCTATATCGGCTGGACGATGCTCACCATCTCGCACATGGCGTGGGCGGCGGAACTTTCCGGCGACTATAACGAGCGCTCGCGCATCCAGGGTTTCCGCGAGGCGTTCCAGCTTCTCGGCGTGCCGCTGGTGCTGCTGATCCCGGCGATCATCGAGCGGATGGGCGCGGAGGACATGGAGACGGCGCGCGTCGCCTCGATGGGCTGGTTCATCGTGCTGCTGCTGCCGGTCGCGGTCGGGCTCAACATTCTGTTCGTGCCGGAACGCAAGGCGACGCCGCAGGCGCCGATCTCGTTTGCGGCGGCGCTGAAGCCGATCTTCCGCAATGCGCCGCTCCGGCGGCTGCTGGCGGCGGACTTCCTGAGCGGCTTCGCGGGCGCGGCGCTCGCCTCGATGTATATCTACGAGGCGAGCTATGTCTGGGGCATCGGCTCGGTCGCGAGCTTCCTGCTGCTGCTCTATTTCTTCGGCGGTATCGCCTTTATCCCGATGGTGCTGAAACTCAGCTACCGCATCGGCAAGCACCGGACGGTGGTGGCGGCGGGGATTTTCAACGTGCTCTTTCCGCCGGTGATCTTCCTGATCCCGGAAGGCAATGTGTATGTCGCCTCGCTGGTGCTCGTTTTCCTCGGGATGAATGTCGGCACGACGACGACGCTCTACCGCTCGATGATGGCGGATGTGGCCGATATCGACGAGTTCGAGACGGGGCAGCGCAGGACCGCGCTGTTCTATGCGCTGCTGACGCTGACGCAGAAGCTCGGCGGCGCGGTGGCTGTGGGCGTCGTGTTCTGGACGCTGGCGCTGATCGGCTTCGTGCCGAAGATGGGGGAGAACACGGAGGCGACGCTGACGGGGCTTTCCATCGTCTTCGTGGCGACGCCCATGATCTGCAATGCGCTCGTCGCGCTCGTCATGGTGAAGTTCCCCATCGGCCTCAAGGAGCAGGAGGAACTGCGCCGCAAGCTCGACGAGCGCTTCGTCGAGGAAGTGGAACTGACGGAGCGTCCGCCGAATCTGCCGTGAGGATCAGAAGTCGAAAAGTTCGCTGAGGAAGGATTCCCGCTTCTTCTTGCGATAGTGAGGCTGCGGTGCGTAGCGCTCGTCCGGGCGCTGCTCGCGCGGCGCGGCATTGCGCACTTCCGGCGCGGGGCCTGAGCGCTCGATGATCTTGTCGAGTTCACCGCGGTCGAGCCAGACGCCCCGGCACTTGGGGCAATAGTCAATCTCGACGCCGCTACGATCGGTCATAACAAGCGTTTCATTATCGACTGGACATTTCATCGTCTGGTTCCGTCCTTTCCCTGGCTTGCGCATGGTTGCGGGCTCCCCATCCATATAGGTGGAGATGCGCGCCCTGCCAGAGTGCGGGGAACGGAATCGGAGCCTACATGCAGCCGCAGCCGCCGATGTTCGTTGCGCCCGACGGGTCGTAGGCGGCGGCGACGGAGCGGGCGGAGCTGTCCGCCGTGGCGGCGAAATCGGCTTTTGCCTGTTCGCGCATGGCCGCATCGGTCATGAAGTCGATGGCGGTCATGGCGAGCGCCCTGGCGCCGTCGAGGCAGGCCTTGTCGCCCAACTCGGAGGCGGCCCATTTCGCGAATTCCGGATTGTGGATCACGACATGAGGCGGCGCCGACGCGATCATCGGATGGATCGAGGGCACGCGGTGGCTGACATTGCCCATGTCGGTGCTGCCGGAGGAGCCCGCCGGCATTTTCGAGAGCGGGAAGAAATCGCGGCCGAGCGAACGGGCATTCGCCTCATAGGCGTCCGCAATCGGCATGCTGGTCTTGAGGTCGAGATAATCGGCTTTCGCCCATTTGATTTCCGCCGTGCAGCCGGTGGCAAGCGCGCCTGCCTCGAAGCAGGCCTGGACGCGCTTTTTCAGCGGCGCGAGGTCTTCCGCGTTCGCGGCGCGGACGTAGAAGAGGCCGGAGGTTTCGTCCGGCACGATGTTCGGCGCGCTGCCGCCCTTCTTGATGATGCCGTGGACGCGCTCGGTCGGCTTGATGTGCTGGCGGAGCTGCGCGATCGCCTGATAGGCGGTGATGAGGGCGTCGAGTGCGTTCAAGCCCATATGCGGCATGGCGGAGGCATGGGCCGAGCGGCCGCGATAGGTGACGGACACTTCCGAAATGCAGATGCAGGGCATGGTGATGAGATCGACGCCTGCAGGGTGGACCATCATCGCGGCATCGACGCCGTCGAAGGCGCCGTCCTGCGCCATCAGTTCCTTGCCGCCGCCTTGTTCCTCGGCAGGCGTGCCGAGATAGCGGACGCGGCCGGGCAGCCTGCCGTTCAGTTTTGCGAGCGCGAGGGAGGCGCCGAGGCCCGTGGTCGCGATGATGTTGTGGCCGCAGGAATGGCCGATGCCGGGAAGGGCGTCGTATTCGGAGAGGATCGCGACTTCGGGGCCGCGCTCGCCGAAGCTCGACGCATAGGCGGTGGGGAGGCCGAAGGCAGCGCGGGTGACGGGGAGGTTGGCCTTGTCGAGCGCGGCGGTGAGGATGCGCGCCGCCTCGTGCTCGTGAAAGGCGAGCTCCGGCTTTGAATGGATTTCGTGGCTGACGGCGAGAAGCTCCGCCGACATGGCGTCGATCGCATCGCAGACTTCGCGTTTCAGGGCGGCGGCGTCGGTCATTCTCTTCTCCCGGTGTTTTGAAGAAGGGTAGACCGTTGCCACGATATTTTCTACCTACGCAGAAGCCTTCCCCCGCCCCGAAAATTTCGTCGCAAGCTCGAAATTTTCGACCCGCCCCCAAGGGCGGGTGGGTATTTTCGAGGAGTTGGAGAGAAAATTCATGGAATTCTTCGAGGCGGATGACGGTGTGCGGATTGCCTATGCGGTGGCGGGCGAGGGGAGCACGGTGATGCTGGCGCATGGGTTTGCCTCGACGCATGAGGTGAACTGGGTTGCGACAGGCTGGGTGAAGACGCTGACGCAAGCCGGGTACCGCGTCATCATGCCGGACATGCGCGGGCATGGGGTAAGCGGCAAGCCGCATGACGCGCATGCCTATACGCTTTCCGCGATGGCGGGCGATCTCGTGGCGCTGCTCGATCATCTGGGAGAACCGGGGGCCGACCTCATGGGCTATTCGATGGGGGCGATGGTCGCGCTCGTCGCGGCGATGGAAGCTCCGGAACGCTTCGACAGGATCGTCGCAGCGGGCGTCGGCGCGAAGCTGCTCGATCCGAAGCGGAATCCAGGCCCCGTGATCGAGGCGCTGCTGACGGACGATCCGGCAAGCATCGAGGACAAGGGCGCGCTGTTGTTTCGGACTTTCGCCGACCAGAACAAGCAGGACAGGGAGGCACTCGCCGCCTGTTTCGAGGCGGTGCGTGCGCCTTTTCCCGTCGATGGCTTGTCGCGCATCACGCGGCCCGTGCTCGTCGTTGCGGGAGAGGCCGATGTGCAGGCGGGTGCGCCGGGACCGCTGGCGGAACGGATGCCCAGGGGAGAGTCCTTCACGGTGCCGAAGCGCGACCACATGAAGACGGTGGGGGACCGGGCGTACAAGGAAGCGGTGCTGGGGTTTTTGGGGGAATGAGCAATGACGGAGTGTGAAAAGACATTCGTCATGACCCGCTTTATGCGGGTCATCCACGTCTTCGCGGAAGGACTCGAATGAAGAAAGACGTGGATGGCCCGGACAAGCCGGGCCATGACGTTCTTTGTTTGTTGTTTTGAAAACTTCTACCGCGCCGTCAGCGGGGCGAAGCCGAGATGCATGCCTGCATCCGTGATGAGCGTTTCGCCGGTGATGTGGTCCGAGCCTTCGCCGCAGAAGAAGACGACGGCGGTGGCGATGTCTTCGGGCGTGCCGGCGCGGGCGAGCGGTGTCGATTCTTCCTGCTGGCGCTTGATGCCCTCGAAGGTCTGCTGGCCGAAGCGGTCCGAGAACCAGCGCGTGCCGATGAAGCCGGGGCAGACGGCGTTGACGCGGATTTTCGGCGCGAGTGAGCGTGCGAGCGAGAGCGTCATGGTGTTGAGCGCACCCTTGGATGCCGCATAGGCGACCGATGAGCCGATGCCCGTGACGCCCGCGATGGAGGAGATGTTCACGACCGAGCCCTTGCCCGCCTGTTTCATGTGCGGCGCGCAGGCGCGGATCATCTGATAGGCGCCGACGACGTTCACCTTGTAGATCCAGAGGAAGTCTTCGGCGTTCAACTCGTCGAGTTCGGCGTGGTTCGCGAATTTGGTGCCGCCCGCATTGTTGACCAGCACGTCGACGCGGCCCCATTTCTTCACCGTCTCGTCCACGATGCGGCGGCAATCGGCATCCTCGCTCACGTCGCCCTGGGCGAGCAGCGCCTGGACACCTTTCGTCTCGCAGGCGGCAAGCGTTTCCTTCGCTTCCTTTTCGCTCTTCGTGTAGTTGATGACGACGTTGCAGCCCTTGTCCGCAAGCTGCAGCGCGACGGCGGCGCCGAGGCCCGTGGCGGAACCCGTGACGATGGCGACCTTGTCCTTGAGCTGCGACATGAGACTTCTCCCCTGATGACTTTGCGGGGGAGTTTAACGAGTGGGCGCGTCAGGCCCAACTAAAGATCGGGCGGAGCGCCGGGTTTCGACTAATCGTCAGAGCCAGGGAGGGGCGGGTGACGGAAGGCAGCGAGGATCAGCTTGTCCGTCAGGCGGTCGCGTCGCGCGGGCGGCGTGGCGAGCTCGACCGAAACGAGATGGGGCTCCGGATAACGCTTCGCGACGCCGCGGGCAAAGCCGACTTCCGGCACGTCGAGCGCGACCTCCGTTTCGAGCGCGGGCAGGGGGAGAACCTCCACGATGGCGCCGGAGACGGACATTTCATGGACGAGGCACTCGGCATCGACACCCGCAAAGACGATGCGGCCCTCGATCCGCGTGGCGATGCGGCGGAACTGGCGCCGTTCTTGTTCTACGGCGCCTTGCGGTCCGATTCCTTGTTCGATTTCCGAGGGTTCGGCCATAGCGAATGCTTCCGGGCATACATCTCCAACGGTTAAGCTAGGCGCGGGAGGTTGCCAAATCCTTGCGAGAGACCCATCTCTTTCCGAGAAACAGAAAGGAGGGCGGCCATGGGAACGCTTGTTTCCGGAAAAGAGCATAAATCGGGCTATGAGAGCCATCCGAACCACCTGCTGCGGGTGATGCAAGCGGGGCGGCATGTGCGCGTGACGGCGAATGGTGAGACGATCGCCGATACGCGGGACGCGCTGGAGCTTTTCGAAGGCGAATATGCGCCGGTCTTCTACATTCCGCGCCGGGACGTGCGGATGGAGCTTTTGAAGCCGACCGAGAACCGGAGCTGGTGCCCTTTCAAGGGCGAGGCGCATTACTGGAGCGTGAAGACCGGCGACGAGGAAATCGTCAATGCCGTCTGGTCCTACGAAGACCCGTTCGTCGAGGTCGCGGGCATCAGGGACTATATGGCCTTCTATCCGAACAAGGTGACGATCGAGGCGGCGTGACGGCGGGGCGCACCCCGCCGCTCGCCGCACGGGTCAGGCTGCCTGGCTGTGGGGCTCAATCTTCGCGAGCGTGCCTGTGAGCTTTTTCGAGGCGACGTGCAGGTCGTATTTCGCCTGCATGTTCATGAACCATTGCGGGTCTACCTCGAAGAAGCGACCGAGGCGAAGTGCAATATTGGCGGTGATGCCCTGCCGCCCGTTACAGATTTCATTGAGGCGGCTGCGCGATACGCCAATCGCCTTTGCCAGCGCATAAACCGACAGGCCCATCGGCTCCAGAAATTCCTCCCGGAGGACGGCGCCCGGATGGGGAAGCGGAATCTTGCGGGTCATGCGATCTCCTTTTACTCAACTGTGATAGTCGCCCAGTTGGTTTCATAAGCGTCACCGTCTCGCCAGACAAAACAGATACGCCATTGCCGGTTGACCCTGATCGAGTGCTGACCGGCGCGGTCCCCCTTCAACTTTTCCAGCTCGTTGCCGGGAGGAACACGCAAATCCTCGATGCGGGTGGCCGTGTCGATCAGGAAGAGCTTCACAACCGCCCGGCGCGCAATGTCCGTGGGGACGCCTTTGGGGACTGTTCCCTCGGCCAGCGCCGCCGTCCGCTTGTCGCGAAAGCTCTTTATCATGCCAGAACGTACACGATTTTAGTACGTTTTTCAAGCGAAGCGTACCGATTTAGTGTACGTTCCGGCCCTATGCCGGTTTCTTCGCGTCTTCCGGCAGGCTCGAGAGGAAGTCGGAGATCACCTTTTCGAAATCGATGCGCTTGCCGAGCGTGTTCATAGGCCCTGCGGTAAGCGCGCCGTCGACGGCGATGGTCTGGCCGTTGACGAAGGTGGACTCGTCGCTGGCGAGGAAGAGGGCCGCATTGGCGATGTCTTCCGGCAGCCCCGAGCGCGGCGTCGGCTGGATCTTCGCGAGGTGCTGCTTCATCACCTCGGCGAACTGGTCGGCGACCTGCGTGCCGAGACCGAGGCCCGAACCGAAGATGGAGGTGGCGATGCCGCCAGGGCAGATCGCGTTCGAGCGCACGAAATGGGGCGCGAGTTCGAGCGCGGCGCAGCGCGAGAAATGATGCACGGCGGCCTTGCAGGCGGAATAGACAAGGGGACCGAAGCCCGCCTGGAGACCGGCGACGGAGGCGGTTGAAATGATCGAGCCGGACTGCTGCGCCTTCATGTGGGGCACGGCATATTTGTAGCCGAGAACGACGCCCTTCAGCAGTACGCCGACGGTTTCGTCGAAGCCGTTCATGTCGATCCCGGCGAGTTCGCCGCCGACGCCGCCATAACCTGCATTGTTGAAGAGGACGTCGAGACGGCCGAACTTCTTCACGGTGTGGGCGACGAGGTTTTTCATCTCGTCCTCATGCGCGACATTGGTGCGGCAATAGGAGAAGTTCTCTCCAAGCTCGCGCTCCATCGCCTCGCCCTTGTGGTCCTGCAGGTCGGCGGCGACGACCTTCGCGCCTTCCTTGAGGAAAAGATCGACCGTGCCACGGCCGATGCCGCTTGTGCCGCCGGTGATGATGGCGACCTTGCCGTCGAGACGTCCCATGATGTTCTCCCTGTTTTCGGTTCTTGATTGTTTTTATGAGTGCATGTTAGCCGCTGCGCCGAAGAAAAGAGAAGCGTCGTCATTGCGAGGCCGCTGAAAGCGGCCGTGGCGATCCATAGCGGCGAGGATTGCCTCTGCGGCCCATGGATTGCTTCGTCGCTTCGCTCCTCGCAATGACGAAAGAAGAAATGGAAAAATTTTCCTATTTTCCCCTGAAAACCGGCTTTCTTTTTTCCATGAAGGCGGCGCGGCCTTCCTTGTAGTCGTCGCTGGCGAAGCAGCGGGCGATCAGCGCCTCGCATTTGTCGCCGTCGAAATTGCCGGGCGCCTTCGTGAATTCGTCGACGACCTGCTTGGCGGTGTTGACGGTGAGGGGCGCATTCTCGGCGATGAGGGCGGCGTAGTCGCGGACGAGGTTTTCAAGCGCTTCCTTCGTGGTCACGCGGTTGACGAGGCCCATGCCCAGCGCTTCATCCGTCGTGAAGCGGCGGGCGGTGAAGAAGATTTCCTTGGCGAAGGAGGGGCCGACGACATGCATCAGGCGGCCGGTGCCGCCGGCGCCATAGGCGAGGCCGAGCTTTGCGGCCGGGATGCCGAAGGTCGAGCCTTCGGCCGCGATGCGCATGTCGCAGGAGAGCGCGATGCCGAGACCGCCGCCGATGCAATAGCCGTCGATCATGGCGATGGTGGGCTTGCGCGTTTCCGCGATGGCGTTGAAGGCGCGTTCGGTCGCCTGCTCATAGGCGAGGATGCCTTCCGCCGAGGAGCGGCTTTCGCCGAATTGCGAAATGTCGGCGCCGGCGACGAAGGCACGGTCGCCTGCGCCGGTGAGCACGATGACGCGGACGTCATCGTCATGGTCGAAGGCGGAGAGGATTTCCGGCACGGCCTGCCACATTTCGAGGCTGACGGCGTTGAGCCGCTCGGGATTGTTGAAGATCATCCAGCTGATCGCGCCGTCTTTCTTCGCGATCATTTTCGAGGTGGGGGAGGAGATGGACATGGGGCTGTTCCCGGATCAGGTGTTTCGCTGCTGTCTGGGATACAGGCGGGGCGGGATGCTGGCAACCGGCGATAAAACAACCGTCATTGCGAGAAGGCCGCAGGCCGACGAAGCAATCCAGGGGCGGCGGACTCTGAACAAGCGGCCCCTGGATCGCCACGGCCGCTTCGCGGCCTCGCGATGACGAAGAAAGGGATTACCTCAAACCGGCGCGACGCATTCGAGGCGCGGGGTGCGATGCAGCGGTTCGGCGTCCCGGAGGTCGGCGAGGAGATCGGATTTCAGTGCGGCATAGGCCGGGTCGTCCCAGAGATTGCGGAGCTGGCCGGGGTCTTCCTTGTGATCGTAGAGTTCGCCTTCGCTGCCATCATAGATCGTGCCGGGGAGATAGGCCGTGATGGTGTAGCCGTCGCGGTAGATGGTGCGCAGCCCCACCGTCGTGCCGTCGACATGTTGACAGTCCCATTCGGTGAAGACGCGCTGGCGGTTCTGTTTCTCGGCTTCCATTTCCGATTTCGGCATGGGCGCGCCCTGCATCCATTCGGGCACGGGCAACCCTGCGATCTCGCAGAAGGTCGGCGCGAGGTCGATCTGGCCGACGGGTTTTTCGACCGTTGCGGGCGCGACTTTCGCGGATTTCGCGGGACGCCAGATCATCGGCAGGCGCATCAATGCGTCGACGTGATAGGGGCCCTTGAAGAGGAGGCCGAACTCACCCTGGAATTCGCCGTGGTCGGTGGTGAAGACGATGTCGACATCGTCGCCCCAGCCGCGCTTTTCGATATAGGCCATGACCTTCGCGACGGCTTCGTCGATCAGCTCGTTCTCGACATGAGTGAAGGCGTTGATCTCCTGCACCTGGTCGGCCGTCATGTCGCAGGCGCGGAAATCGGGCGGGGCCTCGAAATTCGTCACGCGCTCGCCCTTGTACCATTCCATCCAGTGGCGCGGCTTGCCGGCCAGCACTTTCTCGATCTTCTCCTTCGAGCCCGGATAGAATTCCGGCAGGGGCGTGTCGCGCCAGGGATGGCGGTGAAGCTCCGATTGCGGAGGATCCCAGGGGTGGTGCGGATCGGGGAAGCTCATCCAGCAGAACCAGTCTTCCTCCGCGCCGACGGTGGCGAGCCAGTCGACGGTGCGGTCGGCCACCCAGTCGGTGTGATAATGCTCGCGGGAGACCGGGTTGAAATGCACCTGGCAGGCGCCGGTGTCGCCGCCGCCGGCCGCGTTCACCTGAAACTTCTCGTTGAGGTTCTGGTAGAAATAGCCGAAGGCGTCCGGATCGTTCTTCCTGATCCATTCGGCGTAATGGAGGATCAGCGGCGAATGCGTCGCGAGCTCCATGTAGTCGAAGCCGCGATGCGGCCCGTGCTCGCCCAGCCTCGCCATCTGGCTTTCGTAGAATTGCTGCTTCGGATCGATGAAGGGCTCGAAATGCGCCTTGCCGATGAGCGCGGTCTTGTAGCCCGCCTTGTCGTGGAGATATTGCGCGACGGAGGGCGCGTCTTCCGGCAGCGGCACGCCGTTCATCCAGACGCCATGGGTCGAGACATATTGCCCGGTGATCATGGTCGAGCGGGCGGGCATGCAGACGACGTTCTGGTTGTGTGCGCGGGTGTAGTTGATGCCGTTGGCGGCGAGCGCGTCGATGGCGGGCGTCCGCGCGAGTTTCTGGCCGTTCGCGCCGATGGCGTCGAAGCGCATCTGGTCGGTGGTGATGAAAAGGATATTGCGGCCCATGTGTCGCTCCCGTACCCGCTTTGAAAGCGTGGCTTAATGTTTCCCATTAGTTTTGCACAGGGCGATGCTGCCGGACAAGGGCCGCCGTTCGAAAGAGTTGCCGGTCAGTCCGCGTCCTCGCCCTTCAGGAACGAGATCATCGCCGGTAGCGCCGTGCGGTCCTGCAGCATGAAGAGGTGGCCGCCTTCGAAGAAGCGGAGTTCGGCGCCGCGGATGCGGGAGGCCATGAGTTCCTGCGTTTCAGGGAGGGCGATGCCGTCATACTTGCCGCCGCAGATGAGCGTCGGGCATCGGATCTGGTCCAGACGTGACCAGGTATCGTGCATCGCGCGGGCCTCGAGCTGGCGGCGGCGGCCCATGTCGTGACCCTCTTCGTCCGCATAGGGGTCGGCGGCGGCCATGGCGACGAGTGTTTCGTAGGTTTCGGGATTCGCTTTCGCCCAGGCTTCGTCATGGCGCGTATCGGAAATCGGGATCATGAAACGGGCGCGCTCTTCCGCTCCCATGTCCGCGAGTTTGTGCAACGGATAGGAGGCGCCGCCCGCGCCGCCGGGCGAGGTGCAGGCCAGCACGAGGCCTTCGACCACATGCGGATGATTGATGGCGAGTTCCTGCGCGACCATGCCGCCGAAGGAGACGCCGATGACGAGCGCCGAGCCCCAGCCGATGGCGGTCATAAGGTTCACGGCGTCCTCGGCATATTGCGCCATGCTGTAGGGCTCATCGGGCTTGGAAGTCTGCCCGAGGCCGCGCTGGTCGTAGGCCAGCATATCGAAATGTTTGGGGAAGGGGCCGTCGAGCACGTTGGGGCGAAGGCGAAGGTCGCCGCCGGTGCCGGAGATGAAGAGGAGACGGGGGCCGGACCCCACGCGTTCGTAGAAGACGTCGATACCGCCGGCCTTGGCGAAGGGCATGGGAGGTTCCTTTGAATTTCTCGCTCTGGAAAGATTAACACAGGAACGGGCGGGACGGGCCTTCCCGCCGCCCGCAAGCGACTCGCCTTTCCTTTCCCTCGCTTACCCCTCCCCGAAATTCGCTTCACGAATTTCGACCCTCCCACAGGGGGGAGGGTGGGGACGAAGATCGTGGTCAGGAATACGATCCTTCTTCCGCTGTCCCGAGAGGGTTCTCCCATTGAACTCGCTTGAGGCCGCGCTATGTATTAAGCTCTTTTCAAGCGTCCCCGTGGCTATCTCGGGGCTCAACCGCGAATGCGGCCCCGCGATTCCCGCGCAAGATGCGCCGGGGCGGGCCCGAGGGAAGGAGCGGGGATATGTCGAAGACAGCCGAACGGAATCAGCCTCTCTCCGTCTGCGACCCCGTGTGGGAACGCGTGCGGGCGGAAGCAGGAGAGATGGCGGCGGGCGAGCCGATCCTCGCGAGCTTCCTCTATTCGACGATCCTCAATCACCGGAATTTCAACGACGCCATCGCCTATCATCTGGCGCAGAAGCTCGGCAATGCCGAGGTTCATTCGATGCAGCTTCGCGAACTTTTCGACGAGGCAATGCGCGACCAGCCGGATATCGGCGAGGCGACGCGGGCGGATATCGTCGCCTATTACGAGCGCGACCCGGCCTGCCACTCCTATATCCAGCCCATTCTCTACTTCAAGGGTTTCCACGCGCTGCAGGCTTACCGTGTGGCGCACTGGCTGTGGAACAACGACCGCCGCGCGATGGCGCTCTATCTGCAGAGCCGGATTTCGGAACTCTTCGCGGTGGATATTCATCCGGCGGCGCGCGTCGGCCGTGGCGTCTTCATCGACCATGCGACTGGCATCGTGATCGGCGAGACGGCGGTGGTGGAAGACGATGTGTCGATGCTTCATCACGTGACGCTCGGCGGCACGGGCAAGGAGCAGGGCGACCGTCACCCGAAGGTGCGGCGCGGCGTGCTGATTTCGGTCGGCGCGAAGGTGCTGGGCAATATCGAGATCGGCGAATACAGCCGCATCGGCGCGGGCAGCGTGGTGCTGCATGCGGTGCCGGCGCATTGCACGGCTGTCGGCGTGCCGGCGAAGATCGTGGGCTGCGCGGGCTGCGACAAGCCCGCCCATGCGATGGACCACATCATCCGCGAAGAGGGCAGCCTCGACGCCGAAGGCTAAGCGCCTTCCGCGATCAGGGCAGCCTGTCCTTCAACGCATAGAAGATCATTCCCGCCACAAGGCCGGGGTAACGCAGCAGCGTGCCGCCGGGGAATTTCGGTGTCTTCAATTTCGCCATGACGTCGAAGCGTTCGGCCTGTCCGGCGACGGCTTCGGCGATCAGCTTTCCGCCCAGCGTTGCGATGTTGATGCCCTGGCCCGAATAGCCATGCGCAAAGACGGTATTGGGCGCGAGGCGGCCGAAGTTCGGCAGGCGCGTCATGGTGATCGCGAGCGTGCCGCCCCAGGCATAGTCGATGCGGACATCCTTTAATTGCGGGAAGACGCGGAGCATGGGCTTTCGCACGAAAGCGGCGATGTCCGCCGGGAATTTCGGCGAGTAGCTTTCGCCGCCGCCGAAGAGCAGGCGTCCGTCCGCGGAGAGGCGGTAATAGTCGATGACGAATTTCGTGTCCTGCACGCAGGCGTCGTCGCGGATCAGCTCACGGGCGCGGGTGCCCAGCGGTTCGGTCGCGACGATGAAATTGTTGATCGGCATGATGGTGCCGGCGACGCGGGGCTCGAGTTTGCCGAGATAACCGTTGCATGCGAGGACGACATGTTTCGCGCGCACCGTGCCGCGGGCCGTGCGGACGATGGCGGGATCGGTCTGTGTCACTTCGATGACAGGCGACTGTTCGTGGATGCGCACGCCCTTCTCGCGGGCCGCACGGGCGAGGCCGAGCGCGTAGTTCAGCGGATGGAGATGGGCGCCTGCTTCTTCGAGGATGCCGCCGTGATAGCAGTCGGTTGCGACCATCTCCCGCAATTCCTCGCGCCCGAGATAGCGCATCTTCGTGTAGCCATAGTTGCGAGCGAGATGCTCCACCTCCTCCTTCAACCATTTCGCATCGCCGCGCTTCCAGCCTGCATGGATGAGGCCCGGCTTCAGGTCGCAGTCGATGTTGTGGCGCGCGATGAGGTCCTTTACCAGCGCGTTGCTTTCCAGACCGAGGTCCCAGAGCCGTTGCGCCCATTCCTTGCCCAGCGTCTCCTCAAGCGAGCGCTGGTCCTTGCGCTGACCGAGACCGAGCTGACCGCCATTGCGGCCCGACGCGCCCCAGCCGACGCGCTCGGCTTCGAGCACGACGACCGAGTATCCGCGTTCGGCGAGATGCAGCGCCGCGGAGAGGCCCGTATAGCCCGCGCCGACGATGCAGACATCGGCCTCTGTATCGCCTGCCAGAGGCGAGGGTGGCGTTTTGTCGTTTGCCGTTGCGGCGTACCAGGAAGGGGGATGGGACATGCGGGTCAGATATCGACTTTCTCGTCGGTTCGATCATCCGCGTAAATGTCGCAGAGGTCGAGACAGGCTTCGAAGGGTGCGCTGTCGCGCGTGTTTTCCAGTGCGTCGTCGTCTTCCCATTCGCTGCGGAAGATTACCTTGCCGCCGTCCTCGGAAATGCTTGAGGAGATGAAGCCCCTGGGCGGGTTGCGGTCGAACTCGCGTTCCTTGTAGGCGCGGAGCTGCGTCACGATGTGGTCGGCTTGCGAGGTTTCGAAGGTTATCAGCAGGGCGACGGCCATTTCTTCTCCGGTTCGTTGTGGTCCCCGTTTTTCGGGGTGGGGCAGGCTTGTTGGGACACCTATAGCATGAGGATGAGTACAGTTGCGCAGGGCGGGGCGCTTTCGCGCTTTGCGCAGGACATCCGGTACGGCAAGATGGCGTCAAAACAAATCATAACGATAAGGGAGATGACGGAAAATGGGTCGGATGAAGGGGAAGGTCGCAATCGTCACGGGCGCGGCAAAAGGTATCGGCGCGGCGACGGCGAAAACGCTGGCGCGGGAAGGCGCGAAGGTCGTTTGCAGCGATCTCGACGAAGCAGGGGGACAGGCGATTGCCGACGCCATCGCGAATGACGGCGGTGAGGCGAGTTTCATCCGCCACGATGTGGTGAACGAGGCGGAATGGGAGGCCGTGGCGCAACATGCCGAGAGCCGCTTCGGCGGGCTTCACGTCGTCGTCAACAATGCGGGTATCGCGCCGGAAGGCGGGCCAATCGAGGAGAAGACGCTCGCATCGTGGCGGCACACTATTGCGGTGGACCTCGACAGCGTGTTTCTCGGCTGCAAACACGGCATCCGCACGATCAAGAAATACACGTCGAAAGGCGGCGCGGGCGGCTCCATCATCAATATTTCGTCGATCCTCGGGCTTGTCGGGCAGCCCAATGCCAGCGACTACAATGCGGCGAAGGGCGGCGTGAGGTTGCTGACGAAATCGGCGGCGCTCGAATGCGCGGAAGCAGGATACAACATCCGCGTGAACTCGGTGCATCCGGGCTATATCGACACGCCGCTGGTGCGCAATGCATTGAATCGCGGTGTGGTGCAGGGGCAATCGGTGGGGCCGAACGAGATGCGCGAGCTTCTCATCATGCTGCATCCCGTGGGCCGGCTCGGCATCGCGGACGAGATCGCCAATGCCGTTCTTTTCCTCGCGAGCGACGAGGCGAGCTTCATGACGGGATCGGAAGTCGTCGTCGATGGCGGCTATACGACGCGCTAGACCGTGTGCGCTAGCGCGGGTCCGGGGCGAGGAGGGCGCGTTGTTCGCCGGCCTCGCCGGGCGCCGGCGGGAAACGCGATTGCGCGAGGCTGATGAGCGCCGCTGCCGTCAACGCGATCGCCACGAATATGAGTAACTTTCGGGCGCGTCGCGACATTGCGCCTGTTCCTCTGCCTGGTTTCTCCCTCACCCTGTGGAAAGGGTTGCACAGGGCGGGAAAAGCGCACATTGGACCAAGCGCCGCAGGGGCGGCGGGGACCAAGCGCCGCAGGGGCGGGTTTGCACCGGCCGCGTCAAATGGTTACAACCTCGGTGCGGCGGCCATCGTGCCGCCATCCACCCAGAATTCAGCGTCGATGGGAGAGCTTCTTGGACAAGACCGAAATTCAGCGCCTCGAGGCCTATCTGCGCCGGAAATTCGAGCTGCCGTCGATCGTGGTGCGCCAGCGCCCGCAGAAGGACGACTCTGCCGAGGTGAATATCGGCGATGAGTTCATCGGCGTGATCTTCAAGGATGTGGACGAGGGCGAGGTTTCCTACGCCTTCAACATGGCCATCCTCGATATCGATCTGGCGTCCTGAGGCCAGGCCTCAACCTCAATCCAGTATCGGCCCCTGAAGGTCGTCCACCGGCTCGACCGATTCCAGATTGCGGACGAGGGAGGTGACCGCGTCGTCTATCGCGCGCCAGTCGTCGAGATGTTCGCGCTTGTAGCGATAGTCGAGTTCGAGGTTCGGCCCGAGAAGAAGCGAGCGCGAGCAGTTGGGGCTTTCGACAAGCGCGCTCCTGCGGTCGCAGAGGAGGAGCGTCATGCGATCCTCCGAATCCTTGCCGACCAGAATATCCTGCCCCGCATATCCCGACTTTTCGTTGAAGCTATACAGCTCGAGCCCGTCCGGTCCCGGCTGCGGCTCGCCGGCCGCGAGATATTTCGAGTAGATGGTCTTGAAGCGCCGCGCCGAATTGAGCGGCGTCGCCTTTTCCCGCAGTGAGAAATAAATGACCTCGGAGCGCACCGAGTTGTCGCTGAACTCGTCCTGCCTGTCCGGCGACCAGGGCGCGAGATCGGGCAGCAGGGCGTGCATGTCCATGGCCTGCTGACGCCCGCCAGCGCGCTGGCTCGGATAGCGTGTGTAGTGTTCGGGGATCAGGAAGCGGGTGTTGCCGACGATGACCTCGATTTTCGCTTCGGCGGCGCTGGCGCGCGGGTCCTGCCCGAGAATCTCGGCGGGGGTCGGGCCGAAATAGTAATAGAGGAAGGCGCCGGAGAAGATCAGCACACCGACGAGCACGAGGAGCGGGATGATCCAGGCGGGCCGCTCCCTGACCAGTTCGTCGTCCGATCGATTGCCTCGCGCCACTTTCTCACTCCCAGCCGGTCTGGTGCGGTTGTTCCGTATCGATACAGGGCCCGGCGCAAACCGGCACGGGCAGCCCCTGTAATGGCCCTCGGACCGGAGACGCCGATCCCTGCCTTTATCCTTATAACCCGCTGAAATTAAAAGATCATTTCAAATTACGACGGGCGGGGGCAGGTGATCTGCCGGCGCTGGTATGCCGCTTGCGGACAAGGCGGCATGACCAGGTTCGTTTTCAAATCGCTGATGATCGCAGGTGCCTTCTTCGCCTTCGGGGGGCACGTGCCCCTCGATGGAGATGGCGGTGCCTTCGCCCTGCCGCAGGTTTCCTGCGAGGCGGACTTCGCTTCCTGCCGTATTGGCGAAAGGGAAGTGGCGCTAGGCGACCGCTCTCCGCTGCTTGCGGAAATCGCGGCGAAGGCGGAGGGCGCGCCGGGCGAAGAGCTGATGCGGGCGCTCGGCGATCCCGAGCTCGTTCGGCTGCTCGATCAGCAGGTCATTCCGGAATTCGCGGTCGCAGCGGCGCAGACGCGTCTCGCCGAGGTGGCCCATCAAATCATCGCGGGGATCGACCAGGGCGCCGGGCAGGCGCGCCGGGCCGAATGAGTGCGACACATGTGGCGGGGCAAATGAGCGAAATCTCGGCTTTCTTCTTTTCGATCGCGACGGGCTTCGTCGCGGCGGGACTTACCAGCAGTTTCTACCGGCTCGTTACCAACAAGCCGCCGAGCTTCCAGCTCAATTCGGAAACGATGATGTGGCAATTGATCGGCGTGTTCACGCTGATCTTCGCCGGACCCACCGTGATCCTGCGCAACGCTTTGCGCGCGCAGGTCTTCGAGAACAGGCCGCCCTTCTGGATGCTGCTTTCGGGCTGCATCGCAACGATGTGGAGTTTCCTCTCCGGTCTCTTTCTTCTCGGCGTAATGCTCGCGGCCTGAGCGGTCAGGCTCTTCGGCGGCGCATGACGCGGCGGCCGAGCGCGGTCGCAAAAAGGGCGCCGATGCCGCCGGCGATCGCCCAGATCCATCCAAGTGCGATCAGCACCAGGTTCCATGCCGTCTTGAAGGCGCGCAGACCCGTCTTGCCGGTGATCTCGATGACGCCGCGCGTTTTTGTGCCGAGCGTTCCGCTCATCTTGCCGATGCGGGCAAGATCGTCCGTGTTGTTCACATATTTCATCAGGCGCACCGTTTCGGCGGGCCCGGCCGCGCGTTCGAGCGCCGCCACATCGCCGAGGATGGGCGTCACCCTCGCCATCGATACGCCGCCTGCATAATCGGCGATGGCGCGGCGCGTCGCCGCTGTGTCGGTAAGGTCGACGGCGCGCAGCGTGGTGCCGAGCTTGTCGAAATTCACCGCCTCCTGAAGGACACGGACAATATCGCGCGTGAAACCGGCGGTTACCGTTCCGGCTTTCTTGGCGACCTTGAGGATCGAGACGCCGATGCGTGCGGGAAGTCCGCCGCCGCCCGTTGCGACGGTTGCCGTGGTTGCAGCAAGGCCGACGACGGAAAGGCCGAGGATCATTTGCGAATATTCCTCGCCGCGCACGAGCTTCCCGCCTTCGCCGCCAATGTCGCGGACATCGCCCACCACGGTCAGGTCGGACGCCATGGCGCCCA
>JAGUWA010000177.1 GCA_020062605.1 Parvibaculum sp.
CCCGCCGCCATCGCCGCAGCCGTCGCCGGACCGACCGCGACCGCATTCGAGATCACAAGCGCCTCGGCAAGGTCGATGCGGAAGAGCTTTGCCCCCGTAAGCACGACGGCAAGATGCACGGCGGCCATGATGAAGACGAAGCCGAAGATCGGCAGCGCCGTCTCCACCATCAGCACGACATCCGCCGCCGCGCCGATCACGCCGAAAAACACATACATGAAGAACATGCCGAGATCGAAGCCGCCATGCAGCCGCTCAAGCTGGCGCGGAAAGAGATTGGCGACGAGAAGCGCCGCGATGGTGACGAAGAGCACGCCGAATTTCGGAATGCCGAGAAGCGCCGCCACCTCGAAGCCGACGAAGCAGCAGGCGGCGGAAAGGAACAGCAGCAGCGCCAGCGCGCCCATGTCGAGCGCGGGCTTTTCCTCTTCGTCCTCATGCGCGTGATGTTCCTCTTCCGCCTCGATGATCGCGGACGGAATGAAGCGTGTGAGGAGTTTCCATCCCGGCAGCATGAGCAGCAGCGCGATGAAGAAGGTCGCCATCACATTGTCGGCCGCCGCCGTTGCTGCGGTCAGCGCGCCGTTTTCGCTGAGCCCCGTCGCCTGGGAAACGGCGGCGAAGTTCATCGACCCGCCGATCCAGCTCGCGCCAAGCGCCCCGGCGACGAGATGCCCCTGTGGCCCCATGTCGATCAGCGCGAAGCCCGTCAGCGCGCCCGCAATCGTGCCGATGACGGCGATGACGAAAGCGAGAAGCATCATGCCGCTCTCCGGCAGGATCTTTTTCAGGTCCGCCTTGAACAGCAGCAGCGGAATGGCGAGCGGCACCGCATAGCCCCACACCATGTCGTGAAAATCCGACGCGAAAGGCACGATGCGCAGATTGGCGGCGAGCGTGCCCGCGAGGATCGTCAGGATGACGCCGGAGATCCATTGCCCGAGCCGCGTCCGTTCCGACCAGAAGCCGAAGGCCGCGAGCCCGAGAAACGCGAACAGCAGGCCGAAATCATTGTTGGCGGAGATGAGCGGCAGGGTCATGTTTTTCTTGTTTCGCGTTGCAGGGCGATGGCGCCCATCATGCGGCGGAGCGGAGAGAACGCAAGCGGCTTTCCGGCCCCGCCTCCGCGCACATCCCGCTAGCAGATCAGAGCGCGAAGTTGACCGAGATCGAGCCGAACTGGTCGGGCTTTGCCTGCCCTTCATATTCGCGGCTGCGGAAGACATGCGTGAAGGCAACGCGCGTGTCCCAGAGCACGAAGACCGCGCCGAGCTTCGCGTCATAGACGAAGTGACGCTTCTGGATGCTCGGGCTGTCGCGGAACGTGTTGCCGTCGAGGAAGATGTCGCGCGCGATGCCGCGTCCCTCGACGCCCGCGAAGAGATAGCAATTGCAGCCAGCTGCCGAGGGCTCGAACCACTCCGATCCGCCGACGCCGGGATAGATGCGCGTCGGGCCGAAATCGTCGGGCAGCGAGAAGCCCAGCCGCAATGTGCCGCCGAGCCCCGCATAGGTCTGCACATTGCCGAGCGAGACGATCGTGTAGGGAATGAAGTCCGTCTGCAGGCCGGCGAGCTTCGGCGTCTCGAACGTGGAGCTCCGCCACGCCCGCTCGAAGCTCAGATTGATCCCCATCTCGTCCTGGATCTGGTTGTCCCACCCGTTTGCCTCGTCGGCGCCGATGAGGTCGTGCCAGTTGTTCTGCACGAACTCGCCCTGCGCGGCGGGCCCAACGACACCGAGATCGAGCTTCCACTGGTCCTGCCAGGCCTCGCCCGTGATGCTGCTCGCGCGCACGCTCTGCAACGAAAAGGTCGTGTGCAGCCATGCGGCATAGGGCCGGTCGTTCGGCTGGGGAAGCGTGGTCTTTGTATCGTCCGGCGTGAAGATCGCGTGCCCGAGCGCAATGCCCACGCGCTGGCTCTTCTTGTCGAAATTGCCGGTCGGAAAGAGCAGCGAATAGACCGGCGGCGAGGAAAGATCGGCAAGCCAGGAGGGCAGCCCCGTTTGCGGCCGGGAGAGCCACGCCGCCTGCAGCCCGTTGGTATAGTGCCGGTCGGTATTCGCGAAATTGGCGAAGAGGTCGTTTTCCACCTGCAAGGTGAGAAACTCCCTGTCGCCGCCGGCGAATTGCTGCGCCTGCGCTTGTTGCGTCCAGCCGCATGTCGTGAGGCCGAGCAGGAAGGCGGCCGCAAGTTGAAATCTCATTCGTCGGGGAATCCTTTGGAGAAAACACGGACCAAAACTACGCGAATGGCTTGACGCGGGGGAGTCCTCACCTGTCCAATATAACGCTAAAAACCATGAACGGAAATTGCGTACCAAAAAAGGCGCCAGCAAGGCGCATGCAGGGAACAAAGGGAGGGCGGAGAGATGTCAGTAGTGGATGCGGCGTGGACGCGCGAAGAGGCGGCGGCTGCCGGAATGGTACTTGCCTGGCATGCGGCGCAGGCGCCGGATCGCCCGGCGGTGATCTCGGAAGCGGGCAATCGCAGCTACGGAGAATTGAACGAACACGCGAACCGGCTGGTGCGGGCGCTGCGCCGCGCCGGCCTCAAGGCGGGCGACGCCGTTGCGCTCATGTGCTCCAACAGGCCCGAATTCGTGGAAACGATTGCCGCCTGTCAGCGCGGCGGCTTCCGCATGACGCCGGTCAACTGGCACCTCAAGGGATCGGAAGTCGGCTACATCGTCGAAAACTGTGAGGCGAAAGCCTTTGTCGCCGATGCGCGCTTCGCGGCAAGCGCGGTCGAGGCGGCGGCGATGGCGCCCG
>JAGUWA010000077.1 GCA_020062605.1 Parvibaculum sp.
GGAAGCCGCGCGAGCGCGAGCCCGATCCGGATTCGCCCTTTGCCGCCCTCGCCGTCCTGAAGGAACGTGTGCGCGGCAACGGCTCCTGAACATGAGCGATGCGATGGGTCAGCCTGGCCAGCGGATCGATCGCTGGCTCTGGTGCGCCCGGTTTCTGAAAACCCGCTCGCTCGCCGCCGCTCTCGTCCAGTCGGGCCGCATTCGCATCAATGGTGAGCGCATTTCGAAGGCGAGCCGTGCTATCCGCCCGGGCGACGTCCTCACCTTCCCTCTCGGTCCCCATATCCGGGTGCTGAAAATTCTTTTTCTCGCCGAGCGGCGTGGACCCGCACCGGAAGCCCGATCGCTCTATGAGGACCTCGACCCGCCCTCCCCCTCGTCGTCCCGAACCGAACCTTCGGAACCGCAAGGCCCGGTACGGGACGCGGGCTCCGGCCGCCCCACGAAGAGAGAACGGCGGCAGATCGAAACACTCCGCGGGAATGACGAGTAATTCACATTTTTTTGTGTGCTTGAATAATTCTTCCGGCCACTATAGGTAAAATTCTCATGATCGACCGGCTCAAATCCTTCCTGCTCGGAAGCCCTGAAGAAGCACCTCGGGAATTCGGCGACCTTCAGGTCGCCGTGGTGGCCCTGCTCATCAGGGCGGCAACGTCCGATGCTCGATTTGGGGAGGAAGAACGGGACACCATTCGCCGCATCGCGGCCGACTCCTTCGGCCTGACGCCGGAAGCCGTGGCTTCTCTTGTGAAGGAGGCCGAGGGCGAGGAATCGGAGACACTCGACCTTCATCGCTGGGCTCAGGCGATCAAGCGGGCCTATAGCGAGGAAGAGCGCGTCGGGGTAATCGAAAAGATGTGGGAAGTCGTCTACGCGGACGGCGTTCTCGACGATTATGAAGCCAATTTGTTGCGGCGCGTCGCGGGGCTGATATACGTTCCCGATCGCGAATCCGGGCAGGCGCGCCAGCGTGTCATCGCCCGGCTCGGCATAACGCCCCGTAAGCAAGGATAAGCAAAGGGGGGAGACCCCGGAAGGAGCGTTCGCTGCGAGGCGGCGGCGCCATTGGAGAGTGCGATGACCTATATCGTGACCGACGCCTGCATCCGCTGCAAGTACATGGACTGCGTGGAGGTTTGCCCTGTGGACTGCTTCTACGAGGGCGAAAACATGCTGGTCATCCATCCCGACGAATGCATCGATTGCGGCGTCTGCGAGCCCGAATGCCCGGCCGAAGCCATCAAGCCGGATACCGAGCCGGGTCTCGAAAAATGGCTGGAGCTCAATACCGAGTACGCCTCGAAATGGCCGAACATCACGATCAAGCGCGAACCGCCGGCCGACGCCGACGATTGGCAGGGCGTCGCGGACAAGTTCGAGCAGCATTTCAGCCCCGAACCGGGCGAAGGCGACTGAGGCCGTCGAGGGGCTCTCCAACCCCTCGAAAGGCGCAGGAAACTGCGAAGAAAAGCGCCTATCCTCCTGTGTTAACTGTCTTTTCTGCGGACGTCCTTCCAAAGGGCGGGCCTTTGTGCTATATATGTCGCACAGGAATTTCCGCGAATGCAGGCGCATAAACCCAAAGTTCTAAGAATGCGCTGGTAAGCGTCTAACCGGTCTTCGGCTCGAGGCGGCTAGCCGTTAGCCGTCGACAGGGTTGGAGATGTTGAGCCCGATGGAAGGCCGCACTTCGTCCAGGACGTTGCAAGGTCCCGGCGCCGAGCCTTCCTGGAAGGCGCTGGTGTCGCCTTCGATGTCGGTCTTCTTGTTCGATGACTATGGAGAGGCGGGATAATGTCTCGCCTGCGGGTTTTCGACGGCTGGGCGATGAAGATGCGTATCTGCGGACATGAAATGCTGAGCCGTGAAGAGGGCATACCGCCGCTTCCGGCCTTTGGAAACGAGAAAGGCTGGGTATAGGAAAGACGATGGCGAGCAAAACCACCAAGACACCCAAGTCCAAGTCTGCACCCGCAAAATCGCCCGCGAAATCCAGGGTAGCGGCGAAGCCGGTCAAGGCGCGCGCCAAGACGGCGGTAGCCAAGACCAAGGCGACGAAAGCCGCGCCTGCCAAGGCGAAAACCGCCGCCGGGAAGACGAAGGCCGCGCCCAAAGCGGCAGCCAAGACGGCGAAGCCGGTTAAGAGCAAGGCCGCTCCGAAGACAACCGCCAAGGCCGCCGCGCCGAAGAAGACCGCCGAAAAGCCAAAGGCGAAAGCTGCCCCCGCAAAGCCCGCTCCCAAGAAGAAGGAGCCAGCGGCAAAGCCGGAAGCAAAGGCCGCCCCCAAGCCGGCCAAGGCCACGCCCAGCAATGCGGCAAGCAAGCTGATGGCGGCGGCGAAGAGCCGCGCCGAAAATGCACGCAAGGCCGACGCCGCGAAAGCGGCGAAGGAAACCGCCGAGGCGAAGCAGGCAAAGCCGGAGGCGCCGAAGGCGAAGGCCGAGCCCGCAAAACCTGCGGCGCCGCGTCCGAACTTCAAGGCGAAGGAATACGTGGTCTACCCGGCGCATGGCGTCGGCCAGATCCTCGAAATCGAAGAGCAGGAAGTGGCCGGCCACAGACTGGAGCTTTTTGTCATCAACTTCGACAAGGACAAGATGACGCTCCGGGTTCCGACCAACAAGGCGACAGCCGTTGGCATGCGCAAGCTTTCCGACGCCGGCGTCGTCGACTCCGCACTCGAGACACTGCGTGGCCGCGCCCGTATCAAGCGCACCATGTGGAGCCGCCGCGCCCAGGAATACGAAGCCAAGATCAACTCCGGCGATCTGATCTCGATCGCCGAGGTGGTCCGTGACCTCTACCGTTCGGACCGGCAGCCGGAACAGTCCTACTCCGAACGCCAGCTCTACGAAGCGGCGCTCGATCGCATGGCGCGCGAAGTAGCGGCCGTCGAGCGCATCGGCGAGGACGCCGCCATCGAACGGGTGGAGCAGGCTCTTCAAGGAACGCCCAAGGGCGAAAAGACGCCGAAGTCGGACGAGGCGAGCGAGGCGGCGTGACGCGTTCAGCGCGCATTGCGGATTGAGCTTCGAAAGGCCCGGCAGAGATGCCGGGCCTTTTTGCATGAGGGAACCGCCGTATCCCGCGGCAAAGCACGGAAACCGGAACGTTTTTGAAGCTATCGAGTTGATCTCAAACGGAGCCCGAGACGTAGAAAAAACAGGATGCGCTACGCGAGCCCACATCCAGCAAGGGAGACCGGGATGGCACATATGGACACGCCTGAAACCCAGCGGGCCAACCGTCGCTACATGAAGAGCGCGATGACGGTGCCGCTTCTCGACGAACGTCACGAATTCGAACTTGCCCGCCGGTGGAAAGAACAAAAGGATGAGCACGCCCTGCACGAACTCACACGTGCCTACATGCGTCTTGTCATTTCCCTGGCCACGCGGTTCCGCAACTACGGCCTTCCCTATGGCGACCTCATACAGGAAGGCAATGTAGGCCTCATGCAAGCCGCGGCCCGCTTCGAACCGGATCGAGGTGTCCGCTTCTCCACCTATGCGAGCTGGTGGATCCGCGCGGCAATCCAGGACTACATCCTGCGCAACTGGTCGATCGTCCGGACGGGAACGACAGCGGCGCACAAGTCGCTCTTCTTCAACCTTCGCCGTTTGCGCGCGCTCATCGCCAACGGAACGCGGCAAAACCTGACAGAGGAAGACCGGATATTCATCGCCAAGAGGCTCGGCGTGGGCATACGGGACGTGGAGACGATCGACGCTCGCCTGACGAGCGGCGACCGCTCTCTCAATGCGGCCGTTGCCGACAGCACGTCGGCGGAAAGCACCACCGAGTGGCAGGATCTCCTGCCCTGCGACAGGCCTCTGCCGGACGAGGAAGTCATGGAAAGCCACGACGGAAGGCAGAGATCCAGGTGGATCGAAAGCGCTCTCGAGAGCCTCAATGAGCGCGAGCTCATCATCATCAGGCAACGCCGCCTTCGCGACGAGGCCGTCACTCTCGAAACCCTGGGTGCGCAGCTTGGCATATCGAAAGAGCGCGTGCGCCAGATCGAGCACGCCGCACTCCGGAAGCTCAGGGACGCGCTGCTGAGCAAAGTCCCCAATCCGGAGGAAGCCGGCCTTCTCGCCTGAGAAAGCTATTTCCCGACGATGATCTTCACGCGCTGTCCGGCTGCCGGCTGTGCGTTCGGGTCAAGTCCGTTCAACACCCGGAAGCGCTCGGCCGCGAAATCCGAAAATATCATCCGCCGGCCAAGGCTCTCTGCCGTATCGCCTCTGCGAACCGTCACGACCGAGATACGCAGAGGTTTGACCGCGCGCGCTTCCGCCGCCGAGATTTTCCGGAAACTCATGACGAGAGAATGGAGCGCAGCGTCATAGCGATTACCCGCCTGCGGCAACGTACCCGTCAGAAAGCGGTAGACCTGATCCGGCGCGTATTCGATGGCGACAAGACGTCCATTGTATTTGCCTATCGCCGTAGTCGCCGTCGCCGCCTTCATGCCGTTCACGGAGAAGCGCTCGATCGGCGAGAGCCGGACGCCGCTTGCCCAGACGTTCGACAAGTAGTCCCCGATCTCGACTCCGGCATCTTTCTTTGCGCCGTCAAATTGCGCCACCGTGCCTTCGGGCCCCTCGACAAGCACCACGCGGGCCGAATTGGTAATTGCAAAACGCGGCGGTGCATTGAAGGCGAAGCGCATTTCGGGGTGGATGAACTCGCGATCGCGCACCACCCCCTGTTTTGGATCGTCTCCGTAGAGCATGCCATCTATAGCGGTCAGGTAGATATCGCGATTTCGCGCATTTTGCCCCGGCGCCACCCCTGTCGCGCGCGCATGTTCGACGGCGGCCGCAATGCGGTCCGGCGTTCCAGGGTGGCTCGCCAGCCAGTCGTTGCGCGACGCGTCGTATTCTGCGTTGCGTACCCGTGCATTGAGCGCCTGTTGTGCACCCATGGACTGAAGAAAGTCAGCCGCGGCATAAGGATCGTAACCGGAACCCGCGAGATAACGGACGCCAAGCATGTCCGCCTCATATTCCTGGTCGCGCGAATAGCTCGCAAGCAGACCCTGACCGCCCAGCCCCGCAACCTGGTTGAGCGCGTCACTGCCGACGACCGCTCCAAGAACCGCTCCCAACAGAGAGGTTCCGAGCGCCGCCGTCTGCCTCTGCGCCGAATGGCGAGCGTTGACGTGCCCGATCTCGTGACCGATGACGCCCGCGAGTTCTGCTTCGTCGTTGACGAGCGCCATCAGCCCGCGCGTCACATAGACGTAGCCGCCGGGCAGAGCAAAGGCGTTGATGACGGGACTGTCGAGTACGGTGACACGATAGGGACCGTCGGGCCGGTTCGTTGCTTTAACGATTCGTGCTGTGATGCCCGCGACGTAACTGCCGAGCTTCGCATCCCCGTAAGCACCGCCATAGGCCTTGAGAATCTTCGGGTGGTTTTCGGCGCCCGCGCGAGCTTCCTGTTCCGCGGACATGATCGGCGCAAGCTGCCGTTCGCCCGTCGCGGGATTGGTCGCGCAGCCAGCTACGGCAAGGAGACACGCGGCGAGCGGGATAGCACGAAGGGCGGCAAGCACCGCAGCGACAGAGCGTCTCAACATCTACCTCCGCTTACCGGCGAAACACCGGAATGTCATTCGGCGGCGCCGACGAATTCGATTTGCTCCGGGTGCGTTGCTTCCATCTCCGGACCGTTGTAGCGGTCGAGCCACCCGCGGACCCGGACCCGCCTTCCTGCAAGCGCCCGGACATCTGCGGCTTCCGTCCCGGCAAGGAAGGATGCCCACGGCTCTTCCGTTCCGAAAAGCTTAACGTCCCGCTCCTGAACTGTCACGGTGAAGTCCTCTCGGTAATCGTCGCCGAAATTGAGATACAGCCTTCCACGCACGAGCGCGGCGGACGCCACCCTACCCTCGACAAGCTCGAAGCGCCCGGTACGTTCCAGAAGAACCGGAACATCGGCCGCGTCGCGGATGTCGTAGAAATCGTTCGCCCATATGCCTAGGGCTTTTCCTCGCGCGGCCCGTTCCGCCTCCAGAAGCTCTTCGCTGCAGGCCCGGTTGTCGCTGAACGTATAGACACGTGCGAGCCCCCGCCCGAGTATCTCCTTCTGCAGCCAGTCGAAACCGCCATTCTCACGCGCGATAAAGACCTGCGCCAGCACGCGCTTGTGCCTGTCTATACGCGCTCCGCCAAACCGGAGCATCGCGAGCTTCCCGAGCGCAAGGCCGGCGACGGCATCGCGCACTTCGTTGGCAAGTGGCCAGGTCTCGAAGTTCGGACGCCCGAGTGGCAGCTTCGGCGCCTGGATGCCGGTCAGCCGGACTTCACGGCCATCTTCGAGAACCAGTGTGTCGCCGTCGATGACGGACGCAACAACGGATGCCGCCTCGTCTTCTTCCAGCAAACATTCGGAAGCAAAGGCAGCGCCACCCCCATGGATGCCGGGAGCAGCGAGTGGAACGAGAAAAATGAGAAGAGCAAAATGGCGGACAAGCGGCAGGCGCCCCGCAACTATACGCAGGAACATTCCGTCACCACCCGCCTTCGGCTTGCCCTTGTTTCAGACCGAATCTCCCACACGCGGCGAGGAATCGCCTCGCAGGGCGATGATGGCGGCCTCGGTCCGGTTGCGCACGCCGAGCGCCTGCAGGATCGCGTTGACATGCAGCTTGACCGTCGCGATCGAGATGCCGAGTACCCGCGCAATTTCCTGGTTCGAGCGGCCCTTGCCAAGTTCCTGGAGCACTTCTCTCTGGCGAGGCGTAAGCTTGTCCTGCCCCGCACCAAGAAACGCCCTGGACGGCTCGGCGAACCCCTCCGCCTCGGCAGTCAGAAGGATATCCGGCACGTAGCGCCCGCCCATTTCAATCATCCGCAGCGCACTCTCGACAAGATTGACGCCCAGATTTTTGGGAATGAAGCCCGCAACACCGAGGTCCATGACTTCACGCACAAAGCCGGGCGAACTCTTGTCGCTGAACACGGCGACCCTGCCATTCGTCCTCGACACGAAGTCGCTCAACACTTCTGTGTTCGACAAAGCCCCGCTGCCGGCGTCAAAAAGGACGAGGTCCGCAAGGCCCGTATCTATCCCATTGAGTGGGCGCGGCCCTGCCGCCACCCTGATTTCCGCGCCGGAGTAAAGCCGCTTGGCAATCGAGGCCAGCCCCTCGCAAAAGACCGGTTGCTCGCCGACAATGAGAATACGCATCAGGCACCCCGCCTTCCGGAAGGCGCGGCGCCCCTCTGTTCGTCTGGCGCTACGGCGCAATCTTTACGTGTTTCAAGCGAGCTCATACAACCCGAGTCAACCTTGGAGCGTATCCGTAGATATTTAGGCCGAAGTGGAGATAGACGCAAAGAATGAAGTTTGCATTGGCCGCATCCCGCCTGCAGGGAGCTATTGCAGTGCGGGAAGAGCTGACCTAGGTTTCGCAGCGCGACGGCCCGCTTTCGCGCGGTGTTGTGCGCATTTTTGAGACCCCGTAGCTCAGCTGGATAGAGCATCAGATTCCTAATCTGAGGGTCGCGCGTTCGAATCGCGCCGGGGTCACCACCTGCCGCGACCGCCGAAGACGCGCCCTGGCAGGTCGGCGGCGGGTTCAATCTGAACAAGGCTTGGTCCATTTTTCTCCTCCGGCACGACGTGAGGGTTTGGCGGCGTTCGGGCTAGGCTGTATAACTTTATTGGTACGCCACAAACCATCAATACAAAGATATCTTTGTGTATGTCAACAAGAAATCTTGGCTGATCCGCTTACGCCGACCGGCGTGCGAAACCACACATCCCGTCCTCGCTCGAGAAACCCCCGTTTTTTCGCGGATTTTGGCCAATTTTCCGGTGCACTCTTTCGTTTTTTCGACGGGCGGCCATAGCATATGAGTGTTGCCGAGCGCCTCACGCGAATACGAAGATTTCTTGGTCTCTCTCAGAAGGATATGGGCAAGCGAGTCGGCGTGTCCGGAACGACGTGGCAGAATTACGAACTGGAGAACGCTGCGCCGAACGCCCATGTGCTTGCACATCTGTCGGGCGAGGGATTCGACATGAACTGGGTGCTGACCGGACAGGGCGAGATGCGGAAAAGCGCGGCGCCCGCTCGGAGGCAGGACCGGGGCTTCGCGGAACTGGCCCAACCCGAACTTGCGCGCGACCAGGCGGGCGACGCCCCGTCCCACATATTCGTACCGCGCTACGCGCTGCGCATCGTCGAGGGAGCCGGCGGCACGCGCATGAGGATGGAGGAACGCTCGCTCCTCGACGCGATCGCCTTCCACCGGGACTTCATCGAGACCGAACTGAAGGCGGACCCGGCGCGCCTGCTCGCCGTGGAAATGCCGGACGATTCCATGATGCCGACTTTCTCCGCGGGCGACATACTGCTCGCCGACACCTCGGAGCCGAAAGCGCGCGGCGGCGGCATCTATGTTCTGACGATCGGCAGCACGCTTCTCGTGAGGCGGCTGCAGATGAAGATCGACGGCAGCGTCATCGTCTCGAGCGACAACGCCACCCGCTACCCGCCGGAGGAAATCGGCAAGGACGATGCCGCCTCGCTGAACATCCTGGGACGCGTGATCTGGCGCAGCGGGCGGATGTGAGCGAACGCCGAAAATGACCTCATCCTCCCCCGCCCCCTTCGCGAGCGACGCGAAACGCATTCTCGTCATCAAGCATGGCGCCTTCGGCGACGTGATCCAGGCGGAGGGCGCGCTGCGCGACATCCGCGAGAACCACCCGCACGCCTTCATCGCCGTGCTGACCATGCCCGCCTATCGCGCCATCCTCGCGCGCTGCCCGCATGTGGACGAGGCGATCGTCGACGAACGCGCGCCGCGCTGGCGCATCGACCGGATGCTGGCACTGCGCGCGAAACTGCGCGCTCTCGATGTCGACATGGTCTACGACCTGCAGAATTCGAAGCGCACCGCCTTCTATTTCAGATGGATGCTGAAGGATCGCCGCTGGTCCGGCACGGCGAAGGGATGCAGCCACCCGCACCGCGCGAAAGATCCGAAAAAGATCCGCACGCTCGACCGCCTCGCCGGACAGTTGGAAGATGCGGGCCTGGTGATCCGCCACACGCGCAAGCCCGACGTCTCATGGCTCGCCGACGATGTGAGCGGAATGCTCGCGGCAGCGGGCGTGACGGCACCCTATATCGTGCTCGTGCCCGGCTGCTCCGCGCGCCACCCGCAAAAGCGCTGGCCGCACTACGCGGAACTTGCGGCACGCCTGATCGCGGCGGGTGAGACGATCGTGACGGCGCCGGGCCCCGACGAGGTGGAACTCGCACGCGCCATTCCCGGCACCTGCATCGAAAAGACGAACTGGTCGGCGCTCGCAGGAATATTGAAGGGCGCGCGCTTCGTCATCGGCAACGACACGGGACCGAGCCACCTCGCCGCGCATATGGGCGTTGCAGGGCTTGCACTGTTCGGATCGCACATGCCGGCGGAACGCACGGGCATACTGACCGAGACCTTCGGCGCCATCGAGGTGGACGACCTCGCCGCGCTACCCGTCGAGCGTGTGTTCGCCGAAACGGAACGCCGCCTCGCCGCTCACTCGAACTCGGTGTAGGACTTCTCTTCGACGATCGCCGAACCCGTGAGGAGATTGATCTCTTTCTTGATCGCGGCGCGCTTGTCGTTCTGCTTGTAGACGGAACGGGCGAGCTCGATGAATTTCGGCCCGAAATCCTTGTCCGCCTCGCACTGGCGAATGTCGTCCTCGATCACCCAGAGCGCCTCGTTGACCGCCTTCAGCTCGCCTTCGAGGCGGCGCATCTCCGCGCTGTCCTCGATGTTTGCCTTGCGCGCCTCATCGAGCACGGTGAGTTCGTGCCGGACATTGGCAAGCTTTGCCGCATCCGACATCCGCTCCGACTTGATGCGCAGAATGGTGATCTTGTCGATGAGCTCGCCCGGACCGACCTCGATCATGACAGGCTTGGCGTCTTTCTGTGACATGGAAGCTCCGGGCTTTGCGTGACGAATGAGCCTGCTATAGCGCAAGCGCCCCGGGCTTGTCATCCGGCACGGCGCAAATGCGTTAACGGCATTCTCTGCTTGCGGGAGAGCCGCCCCGCGCCGAAGATTGGCGCGAAGCCGAACGAGCCACCGGAGGCCGATGTCCCTGATCTCGAGACTGCTCGACCACCTGCGCGGAAGCGACATGCCCGAGGAGCGTCAGGCCGCGCGCGCCTCGGCACCCGTACTGATGGTCGACATCGGAGGCTATGCGCACAGGGCGCGCGACTGGTCGGCGGGCGGCGCCTGTATCGAAGGCTTCGCGGAAGCGGTTGCGATCGGCAACATCCTGAGCGGACAACTCTACTGGGCGGGCGACAATCGAAAGCTCGCCTTTGCCGCGGAGGTGATGCGCCTCGATCCCGCGGGCGCGCTGGCGCTGCGCTGGCTCGACCTGCCGCTCGCGATCCAGCAGGAAATGGAAGCGCATATCGGCTGAGGCCGTCGCTGCGTCAGTTGCGCGCGCGGCCGACCGCGTGACGCTCAATCGCCCGGACGCGCTGAACGCGATGAACCCCGAACTCGTGGACGAGCTGCAGGACTATTTCGGCAAGCTCTACACGGATCATTCCGTGCGGGTCGTCGTTCTGAAAGGCGCGGGCCGCGCCTTCTGCGCAGGGCTCGACCTCAAGGACCGATCGAACCGCGACGACAGCGGCGCGAGCGGCAGCCCGCAGGCAGGGCTCGTCTCCCA
>JAGUWA010000029.1 GCA_020062605.1 Parvibaculum sp.
CATGAGCCGGCGCAGACGCGTTTACGAAGGCAAGGCCAAGGTGCTGTATGAAGGCCCGGAGCCGGGCACGCTGATCCAGCACTTCAAGGACGACGCGACGGCTTTCGATGCGACCAAGCGCGCCACCATCGAAGGCAAGGGTGTCCTCAACAACCGCATCTCCGAATTCATCTTCACGCGGCTGAACGAAGTCGGCGTGCCGACGCATTTCATCCGCTCGCTCAACATGCGCGAGCAGCTGATCCGCGAAGTCGAGATCATCCCCTGCGAAGTGGTGGTGCGGAACGTGGCGGCCGGTTCGCTGTCGAAGCGTCTCGGCATCGAGGAAGGCACGATGCTGCCGCGCTCGATCATCGAGTTCTATTACAAGAACGACGAGCTGCATGACCCGATGGTCTCCGAAGAACACATCACGGCTTTCGGCTGGGCGACGCCGCAGGAAATCGACGACATGATGGCGCTCGCTCTGCGCATCAACGACTTCCTGACCGGCCTCTTCCTCGGCATCGGCATCCGCCTCGTCGACTTCAAGGTCGAGTTCGGCCGTCTCTACGAAGGCGACATGGTGCGCGTGGTGCTGGCCGACGAGATCAGCCCCGACTGCTGCCGGTTGTGGGACATCCGCACCAACGACAAGCTCGACAAGGACCGCTTCCGCCGCGACATGGGCGGGCTGGTGGAAGCCTATCAGGAAGTCGCACGGCGGCTCGGCGTGCTCGTGGAAAACGAGCCGAAGCGCCGCGGCGGCCCCACGCTGGTGAAATGACGTTCGCCACAGGCGGACGTCATGCCCGGACTTGATCCGGGCATCCAGAGCCGCACGTTCAGAACACGCGGCCCCTGGATTGCCGGGTCAAGCCCGGCAATGACAAATGAAGGAAGACGAGGAAGTATGAAGGCGCGCATCAAGGTCACGCTGAAGAACGGCGTTCTGGACCCGCAGGGCAAGGCAATCGAGGGAGCGCTCGGCTCTCTCGGTTTTTCGGGCGTCGCGAGCGTGCGCCAGGGCAAGCTCTTCGAGGTTGAACTCGACGAGACCGACCCCGCAAAGGCAAAGGCCGCGCTCGACGAGATGAGCAAGAAGCTTCTCGCGAACACGGTGATCGAAAACTACGCGGTGGAGATCGACGAGCAGTGAGCATGAAGTCCGGCGTCGTCGTCTTTCCCGGCTCGAACCGCGAGCGCGACATGCTTCGCGCTCTCGAAACCATCACGGGCACCAAACCGGTCCCCATCTGGCATGCCGACACGGAGCTGCCCGATCTCGACCTCGTGGTGCTCTGCGGCGGCTTTTCCTATGGCGACTATCTGCGCACCGGCGCCATTGCGGCGCGCGGGCGCATCATGCCCGCGATCGCGAAGGCGGCGGACAAGGGCGTGCGCGTGCTCGGCATCTGCAACGGCTTCCAGATTCTCTGCGAAGCGGGGCTGTTGCCCGGCGTGCTGATGCGCAATGCGGGCCTCAAATTCGTCTGCAAGGAAGTGAAGCTCGAAGTGGCGAATGCCGACACGGACTTCACGCGGAAATACAGGCAAGGCGAGGTCTGGCGCTGCCCGGTCGCGCATGGCGACGGCAACTATTTCACCGACGCGGAAACGCTGAAGCGCCTCGAAGGCGAAGGCCGAGTGGGCCTGCGCTATGCCGAAGGTACGAACCCGAACGGCTCGCTGAACGACATCGCCGGCATTCTTAATGAGCGCGGCAACGTCTTCGGCATGATGCCGCATCCCGAAAACATGATCGAACCGCTGAACGGCGCGACCGACGGACGCGCACTCTTCGAAAGCGTTCTGGAGGCCGTGGCGTGATACCCAACGATGTCAGGATCACTCCGGAGCTTGTCGCCGAACACGGTCTCAAGCCCGACGAGTACCAGCGCATTCTTGACCTGATAGGCCGCGAGCCGACGCTGACCGAGCTCGGCATCTTCTCGGCCATGTGGAACGAGCACTGCTCCTACAAATCCTCGAAGAAATGGCTCAGGACTCTCCCGACCAAGGGACCGCGCGTCATCTGCGGACCGGGCGAGAATGCGGGCGTCGTCGACATCGGCGACGGTCAGGCGATCATCTTCAAGATGGAAAGCCACAACCACCCCTCCTACATCGAACCGCATGAGGGCGCGGCGACCGGCGTGGGCGGCATTCTGCGCGACGTCTTCACCATGGGCGCACGTCCCGTGGCCGCGCTCAACGCGCTGCGCTTCGGCGAGCCCGACCATCCGCGCACGCGCCACATCGTTTCCGGCGTCGTTGCCGGTATCGGCGGCTACGGCAACTCCTTCGGCGTGCCGACCATCGGCGGCGAAGTGAATTTCGACCCGAGCTACAACGGCAACTGCCTCGTCAACGCCTTCGCGGCGGGCCTCGCGGATGCCGACAAGATATTCTATTCCGAAGCGAAAGGCGTCGGCCTTCCCATCGTCTATCTCGGCTCGAAGACGGGGCGCGACGGCATTCACGGCGCGACCATGGCGTCGGCCGAATTCGGCGAGAACTCCGAAGAGAAGCGCCCGACCGTGCAGATCGGCGATCCCTTCTCCGAAAAGCTGCTGCTCGAAGCCTGCCTCGAACTGATGGCGTCCGGCGCCGTCATCGCGATCCAGGACATGGGCGCGGCCGGCCTCACCTGCTCGGCCGTCGAAATGGGCGCCAAGGGCGATCTCGGCGTCGAACTCGATCTCGACAAGGTGCCCTGCCGCGAAGAAGGCATGACGGCCTACGAGATGATGCTGTCGGAAAGCCAGGAGCGCATGCTCATGGTGCTGGACCCGGCGCGTGAAAAGGATGCCGAGGCGATCTTCGTCAAATGGGGCCTCGACTTCGCCGTGATCGGGCGGACGACGGACGACCTGCGCTTCCGCGTGCGCCGGCATGGCGACGTGATGGCCGACCTGCCGATCAAGGAACTGGGCGACCAGGCCCCGGAATATGACCGCCCCTTCGTGAAGGCGGCAAAGCCGAAGCCGCTCGCACCCGCCGATGCGCCCGCGCCGAACGATCTCGGCGAGGTGCTGACGAAGATGCTCGCCCTGCCCGACATGTGCTCGCGCCGCTGGATCTGGGAGCAATACGATCACCTGATCCAGGGCAACACGGCGATCGGACCGGGAGGCGACGCCGCCGTGATCCGCGTCGAGAACGGGCCGAAGGGCCTCGCCTTCTCGCTCGACGTCTCGCCGCGTTATTGCGCGGCAGACCCGGTGGAAGGCGGCAAGCAGGCGGTCGCCGAGTGCTGGAGAAACCTGACCGCTGTCGGCGCGGAGCCCCTCGCCATCACCGACAACCTCAATTTCGGCAATCCCGAGAAGCCCGACATCATGGGCCAGTTCGTCGGCTGCATCGAGGGCATCGGCGAAGCGTGCCGGGCGCTCGACTTTCCGGTCGTCTCGGGTAACGTGTCGCTCTACAACGAAACGAACGGCAAGGGCATCCTGCCGACGCCCGCCATCGGCGGTGTGGGGCTGCTGCCGGATTATACAAAGCGCGCGACCGTCGCCTTCAAGGCGGAGGGCGAAACCATCGTCGTCATCGGCGAGACGAAAGGTCATCTCGGCCAGTCGATCTATCTGCGCGACATAGCGGGCCTGCGCGACGATGCGAGCGCGCCGCCGCCCGTCGACCTCGCCCTGGAGCGCCGCAATGGCGACTTCGTGCGCGAGGAAATCCGGGCCGGAAACCTGACCGCCGTCCACGACGTCTCGGACGGCGGAATTCTCGTTGCCGCCGCCGAAATGGCGATGGCAGGCGGCATCGGCGCAAGCCTGAAGCCGCAAACGGACCTCCCGCTCCATTGCTGGGCCTTCGCCGAGGACCAGGCACGCTACCTCGTGACGCTGCCGGAAGCGGA
>JAGUWA010000245.1 GCA_020062605.1 Parvibaculum sp.
CGGCGCTCGACTTCGCCTTCACCTGCGAGGAAGTGGTGGAGCTTGGCCGCCTTCCCTTTTCGGGCACGCCCGAGCAGCTCGACGACGGGGCGGCCATCGCGTCGGCCTGCCGTCTCGCGGGTATCGACGCTTTCCGTCACCGCTCGTACCAGACCCTGTCGGGCGGCGAGAAGCAGCGCGTGCAGTTCGCGCGCGCCATCGCGCAGATATGGCGCCGTCCGGAGGAGACCAGGGGTCTCGCGCGTTACCTCCTTCTCGACGAGCCGACCTCCGCTCTCGACCTTCGCCATCAGCGCATGGTGCTCGACATCGCGCGCCGCCTCTCGCGGGAAGGGGTCGGCGTCCTTGCGGCGATCCATGACCTCAACCTCGCCATCGCCTATGCGGATGACGTCATCCTGCTGCGAGGCGGCTGCGTGCTCGCTTCCGGTCCCTCGGAGGAGGTGATGACGGGTGCCGGGCTCGGCGCCTGTTTCGAGGTCGAGGTGGAAATCCTCACCCGCGAGAACGGCGCGCGCGCGGTGCTCGTCTAGTTATCCCCGCTTCGGGCCGTTCCGGGGATAAAAAAGGCCGGGTGCGAAATCCTCCGTACCCGGCGCATTTTTAAATTGTAACGGTTTGATGACATTTCGATGACAGAGGCCCGTCTTCATCCCCGGTTCTACTTCCAGCCGGCCCTGTCGAAGATGCGCACGGCCTCCGCCTGGTTCCGCCCCAGCGCGCTCGCATTGATCTCGTCTTCCTTGAAAGGTCCTGTGCCCTTCACCGGCGACTGCTTCATCGCGTCCGGCACCGCCGTATATTCGTGATTGCTCTCGGTGAAGGCGTTCTGCGCCCAGTCGCCCGTCAGGAACTCTATGAATTTAATGGCATTTTCACGGTTCGGCGCATATTTCAGCACGCCCGCGCCGGAGATGTTTACATGCGTCCCGCGATCGTCCTGGTTCGGAAAGATCAATCCGACCTTCTCGGCCGTGGCGGCGGTTGCAGGATCGTCCGAACCGAGCATGCGGCCGACATAATAGGTGTTCACCACCGAAATCCGGCACTCGCCCGCCGCCACCGCCTCGATATTCGACGTGTCGTTGCCCTGCGGCGGCTGCGCAAAATTCGCAACCACGCCATTCGCCCAGTTTTCTGCGGCTTTCTGGCCTTCATGCTCGATGATCGAGGCCAGCAGCGAGACGTTGTAGATGTTCGAGGAGGAGCGCATGCAGATCTCGCCCTTATGCGAAGGGTCGGCGAGATCGTCATAGGTTTCGAGCTTGTCGGGACGGCCCATCTTCTTGTTGTAGATGATGATCCGCGCGCGCTTGGACAGACCGAACCAGAGCCCGTCCGGATGGCGCAGATGCGCGGGAATCCTTGTCTCAAGCACATCCGATTGCACCGGCGAGAAGAGCCCCTTCTCCTCCGCGCGCCACAGTCGCCCCGCATCGACGGTCACAAGAATGTCTGCCGGGCTGTACTTCCCCTCACGCTCGATACGGGCGATGAGTTCGTCGCTTTCGCCTTCGATCAGGTTCACGCGGATGCCCGTCTCCTCCGTGAAGTGATCATAGAGGGCGAGATCGGTGTCGTAGTGACGGGCCGAATAGATGTTGACCTCCTGCGTCTCGGCCTTCGCGCCAACGGCGATGGCAAGACCCGAAGCAGCGATGAGGACGGCGGCAAGCAGTCGAAACATGGGAAACCGTGCTTTTTTAATAACGAGTTGCAATTGCAGACCGGAGCCTAACCGCTAGGCAAGCCGGGTGCAAGACAGGCATGGCGGGACGAAAGGTCGCGTCAAACGGCGAAAATGAAGGTTCCGCGCGGGTCGAAGCGGAGCGAGACGGCCTCGCCAATGGCAAGCCCCTCGAGATCGGACACCCGGGCGCGGAGCGGCTCGAACGCCGGGAAGCTCTCGCTTGAGAGCAGGATCAGCCAGTCGCGACCGAGAAAGCGGATGTCGGCGATCCTGAAAGCGTCGTTGGCGTCCCTTGCCGGTTCGAGCGTGACGGCCTCGGGCCGCACGATGACCTCGACCGGCGCACCGTCCTCGAAATTCTCCGTCGGAACGGGACCATAGGCCGTCACCGCGGCGCCCCGGTCTATGACCGCGGGAAAGCGCTGTGCCTCGCCAAAAAGCGATGCCACCAAAGCACTTGCCGGATTGGTGTAGAGCGCTTCGGGCGTCGCGCATTGCGCGATCCGGCCGCCTTCCATCACAGCGATGCGGTCGGCGATCTCCATGGCTTCAACGGGATCGTGCGTCACGACGAGCGTCACCACATCGGCCGCCTTGAGGGCCCGGCGCGCCTCCTCGC
>JAGUWA010000082.1 GCA_020062605.1 Parvibaculum sp.
CAAGGTCATCGGCTTCGACATGGGCGGCACGTCGACCGACGTGGCCCATTACGACGGCGAATACGAGCGCGCCTTCGACACCGAGGTGGCGGGCGTGCGCGTCCGCGCGCCGATGATGCGCATCCACACGGTCGCCGCCGGCGGCGGCTCAATCCTCCACTATGCCGACGGGCGCTTCCAGGCGGGCCCGGATTCGGCCGGCGCCAACCCCGGCCCCGCCTGCTACCGGCGCGGCGGACCGCTGACCGTTACCGACGCCAACGTGATGCTGGGAAAGCTGCAGCCCGACCTTTTTCCCGCCGTCTTCGGCCCCGGGCAGAACGAAAACCTGGACCGCGACACCGTGCGCCACCAGTTCTCGGAGCTGGCGAAAAGCGTCGGCGACGGAAGGACGCCCGAAGAGATCGCCGAAGGCTTTCTGCGCGTCGCCATCGAAAACATGGCGAACGCGATCAAGAAGATTTCCGTCGAGCGCGGCCATGATGTCACCTCCTATGCGCTGTCCTGCTTCGGCGGCGCGGGCGGCCAGCATGCCTGCCTCGTCGCCGACGCGCTCGGCATGACGACGGTTCACATCCACCCCTTTTCCGGCTTGCTTTCCGCCTATGGCATGGGCCTTGCGCGGATATCCGCCTCGCGGGCGCGGGCTGTGACGAAACCGCTCGACGAGAAACGCCGGAGCGAAATCGGCGAAGCCATTGCGACACTCGCGGACGAAGCGACAAGGGAACTGGAAGCGCAAGGCGTCGCGGCATCGGACGTGACCATCACTCCCCTGCTCCATTTGCGCTACGAGGGCAGCGACATCTCGCTGCAGATCCCCTTCGCGGCGCAGGACATCGAAGAGGCCGCAGAGACATTCGAGACGGCGCATCGCGCGCAGTTCGGCTTCAGCTTCGACGGGAAGACCATCATCGTCGAGGCCGTCGAAGTCTCGGCGGAAGAGCGCGGCGCGCAGCCCCGCAAGACTGCCGCGCGGGAACACGCGGGCGGCAACCCGGTGCCAGCGGACCGCCGCCGCATCCATATGGGAGGCGATTGGCGGGAGTCCGACATTTTCCGGCGCGAAGCGCTGAAGCCCGGCCACAGGGCTGCCGGCCCGGCGCTCGTCATCGAGCCGAACCAGACGATCGCCGTGGAGCCGGGATGGGAAGCGGAGGTGACGCTTGCGGACGACATCGTTCTCCGCCGCGTCGTGCCGCTGCCCAAGCGCACCGTCATCGGCACGGACGCAGACCCGGTGATGCTCGAAATCTTCAACAACCGCTTCATGTCCATCGCCGAACAGATGGGCGCGGCGCTGCAGAACACGGCGTCGTCGGTGAACATCAAGGAACGGCTCGACTTCTCCTGCGCCGTTTTCGACCCCACCGGCGGGCTCGTCTCGAACGCGCCGCACATGCCGGTGCATCTGGGCTCCATGGGCGCGAGCGTGCGCGCGGTGATCGATCAGAACGCCGGCATGGGCCCCGGCGACGTCTATGTGCTGAACGCGCCTTACAATGGCGGCACGCATCTGCCGGACGTGACGGTGGTGGCGCCCGTCTACGACGCGGAAGGCAGGACACGCCTCTTCTATGTCGCCGCACGCGGACATCACGCCGATATCGGCGGCATATCGCCCGGCTCCATGCCGGCGCATTCGCGCAGCATCGAGGAGGAAGGCATCCTCATCGACAATTTCCGCATCGCCGCGGAAGGCCGCTTCCTCGAGGCGGAGATACGCGCCCTGCTGACCGGCGGCCCCTTTCCCGCGCGCAATCCGGAGCAGAACATCGCCGATCTTCGCGCGCAGGTTGCCGCCTGCCGCAAGGGCGCGGAGGAACTGCGCAAGATGGTCGGCGAATTCGGCCTCGATGTCGTCACCGCCTATATGCGCCACGTGCAGGACAATGCGGAAGAAAACGTCCGCCGCGTGATCGACCGTCTGAAGGACGCGGCCTTCGAGCAGAAGATGGATGACGGATCGGCGATCCATGTCGCGGTGAGCGTCGACCGCGAGGCGCGAACGGCGAAGATCGACTTCACCGGCACGAGCGCGGAACTCGCGAGCAACCTCAACGCGCCTTCCGCCGTCGCACGCGCGGCCGTGCTTTATGTTTTCCGCTGCATGGTGGACGACGACATTCCGCTGAACGAAGGCTGCCTCAAGCCCATCGAGATCGTCATTCCCGAGGGCTCCATGCTTTCCCCGCGCTATCCGGCGGCGGTCGTCGGCGGCAATGTGGAGACGAGCCAGGCGGTGACGGATGCGCTGTTCGGTGCTTTCGGCGCCATGGCCTCGGCGCAGGGCACGATGAACAACCTGACCTTCGGCAACGATCGCTACCAGTATTACGAGACGATTGCGGGCGGCGCAGGCGCGGGGCCGGACTTCGACGGCGCCGACGCCGTGCAGACGCATATGACGAATTCAAGGCTGACCGATCCGGAAGTGCTCGAATGGCGTTTCCCCGTTCTGCTGGAGGAATTTTCCATCCGCAAGGGTTCGGGCGGGAAGGGAAAGCACAGAGGCGGCGACGGCGCGGTGCGCGCGATCCGCTTCCGCGAGCCCATGCACCTCTCCATCCTTTCGACGCATCGCATCGTCGCGCCTTCGGGTCTCGCGGGTGGGAGCGACGGCGCGCTGGGGCGAAACGAGATCCGCCGCGCCGATGGCAGTATCGAAACGCTTGCCGGTTCCGCGACGGCGGAACTCGACGCGGGCGACACGGTGATCCTCATGACGCCGGGCGGCGGCGGCTGCGGAAAGGCGTGACTCCCGCAAGGAGCGCGATTGTCGTAGGCTCCCGGCATCAAAACAGCCGCGTCATTGCGAGCGAAGCGAAGCAATCCAGGAGCGGCAAACGCGGAGCAAGCGACCCCTGGATTGCCGCGTCGCGGCTTCGCCGCTCCTCGCAACGACGACCAGAAGGAACGGAAGAAGAAATGCATGCCATCCGTTGCGGCAACTACGGTGCGCCCTCCACGCTGACGCTCGAAGACCTCGCCGATCCCATACCTGGACGCGGACAGGTCGTGATCGAGACGGAAGCGGCGGGCCTCGGCTATGTCGATGCGCTGCTCGTCGCCGGGCTCTATCAGGTGAAGACGCCGCTGCCCTTCACGCCGGGAAGCGAAGTCGCGGGCAAGGTCGTCGCGCTCGGCGAAGGCGCGCCGGAAGCGCTGATGGGCAAGCGCGTGATGGCGCTATCGCCCGCGGGCGCGCTCG
>JAGUWA010000283.1 GCA_020062605.1 Parvibaculum sp.
CGCCTTCAGCGCGCGCGAGGTCAGTTCGGCGGCGGGCAGGTAATGCGGTGTCGAGGGCGCGGCGGTGAAATGCGCGCGCACCGGGCCCAGTTCCTTTTCGATCGTCTCCGATATTATGCGCCAGGCGCGGCCCGTCCGGCCGCCGCCCGAACGCGGGTTCACGATCGCGGCTACATGCGGCATCCCCCCGCTCATCGGCTCCTCCTCCTCAAAGCAATTCCAGGAAAAGTGCCTCCTTGAAAAGGAGATGGCGGTTTTCCGTCCGGAATTGCGTAAATCAAAGAGGCTAGATCGTTTCAGCTGAAACGATCTAGCGCCCCGGTATCGTCTCGAACAGGCGCACCGTGCCGGAAATCTCGTTTGCGAGCGCCGTCTCGTCCCAGCCGAGTTCGCGGCCCATCAGTTCGGCCACCTGCTTGATCACGGGAACGCCCGGATGGCCGAGCGTCCCGAGGCCCGTGCGGCGGAAGATCACGTCGTCGAGATGCTGCGCCATTTCGTGCCGCACCGCATGGACGATCTGCACGCCGATCACCGGATTGTCCGGCGCCAGCCGCTTCAGCAGCGCCTCGCGCTCGCCCTGCCGCTCATCCGCCGTTGCAAGCACCTCGTCGATGCGGCTGCCATAGAAGTTCACGAGATTTTCCACGATGTCGGGCGCGAGATGCGCGTGCCGCTTCTGCGCGCGCTCCACATAGGTCTTCAGCCGCGCCATGTCGCCGCCATAAACGGGCGTGCATTGCGTCTCGCATTTCGCCGTGCGCCCGAGCTTCTTCAGCGCGAGGTCCACCACTTGTTCGGCGAGGTGGCGCGATGTCGTCCACTTGCCGCCGATGGCCGAGATCAGCCCGTCGATCGCGTCTTCCGGCGCGTGATCGTAAACCTCCGCCGCGCGGCTCGCATTGTAGCTGTCCTTCTTTTCGGCTTCCTTCGCGCTCTCGCCATCGGCCTCCACGCCCGGCACCTCCTGCGGCGTCGTGTCGACGAGGGGGCGGATGCCCGCATAGAAGTGGATCACGTCGTCGCGTTTCAGATGCAGTCCCGGCAACCCGTCATTCACGACGCGCAGGAAATCCTCGATGTCCTTCTCCGTCACGCCAAGCTCGTCCGGATCGTCCTCGAAGACGGTATCGGTCGTGCCGATGATCGTATGCCCACGCCACGGAATGACGAAGAAATGCCCGCCAATGGCGGACTGGATCGCCAGCGCATGCGCGCCGGAGAGATCGCGCGTGATGATATGGATGCCCTTGGAGCGGATGAGGCGGCGCGCCGGCGTTTCGTCCGCCATCGCCATGGTCTTGTCCGCCCAGGGTCCGGCGGCGTTCACCACCACCTTGCCCCGGATCGTGTGGCTCGCGCCGGTCACCTCGTCCATGACGGTGACGCCCGTCACCTTCACGCCGCGCCCGAAGGCCGCTTCCGTCGCGAAGCCCGTCACTTCTGCATAGTTCGCAACATCGGCGCCATATTCCGCCGCGCCCTCGATGCATTCGAGGCAGAGCCGCTCGGGCGCGAACATCTGGCAATCGTAATAGATCATGGCGCCCGTCAGTCCCTCGCGCCGGAGCGAGGGCACGAGGTCGAGCGCCTTGCCCTTGGACAGGCGCCGGAAGCCCGGCAGCTTCTTGTCGTCGTCGGAGAGCCAGTTGCGGTCGAAGGAAAGGAGGTCGTAAAGCGCGAGCCCGATGCCGAGTACCAGCGGCCCCTTCATGCCCCAGCCATAGGTCGGGATGACGAAGGGGAGCGGATGCACCATATGCGGCGCGACATTCTCCCAGATGCGCCGTTCACGGAGCGACTCGCGCACGAGCTTCAGTTCCCCGTTCACGAGGTAGCGAAGTCCGCCATGCACGAGCTTGGAGGAGCCGGACGTCGTCGCATGGGCGAAGTCGTCCTTCTCCAGCAGCGCCACCTTGAGCCCCCGCAAGCTCGCATCCCATGCCGTGCTCGCGCCGGTGATCCCGCCCCCCACGATCACGAGGTCGTAGTCGGTGGCGCTCATTCTCTCGAGGTCGCGTTGCATCTTTCGGGGGGTCCGTCCGGGTTCTGTGAGTGAGCCCGGAGGCTATCCGGAGCGGCCTCCAGGGTCCAGCACCTGCCGCCGCGTCAGCCTGCTTCTTCAGGCCCGCTTCGTCAGCCCCTTCTGCTCCATCCGCCATTTCAGGTGGCTGAAGCGGTCCTGGCCGAAAAAGGGTTCGCCCTCGAAGACCATCAGCGGCACGCCCCAATGGCCCGAGGCTTTCTGCGCCGCCTCGTTTTCCGCGATCACGGCTTCCAGCCGGTCCTTCTCCTTCAGGGCGGCGGCGTCCAGTTCGGCCATGTCGAGGCCCGCCCGCGCCGCGGCGTCCTTCAGGTGGCTTCCCTCGTGCCAGTTCTTCACGCCGCCGAAAATGATGCTCGAGACTTCATAAAGGAAGGGCAGGCCCTTGCCGCGCTCGGCCGCCAGCACGCCCGCCCGCGTGAGCCGGTGGATATAGGGCTGCTCGGCAGGCACCTCGCCGGTCTTGATGTCCATCACGATGGGGTCGGGCGAGGGCCAGGCGTAAGGAAGGCCCTCCATCGCGGCGATCCGCACCGTGTCCTTCAGCAGATAGGGCGGCCACATCGGGTTCACCTGCTTGAAGAAGCCCGGAATGCGCACGGCGATCGGATAGACCGGCCGCACATTCGTCTTCACGTCGTAGTCGCGCTCGAATTCCATCAGGCGCTTCGTCACGAGATAGGAATAGGGCGAGCGGAACGACCAGAAGAGATCGTATTCGAGCGTCATGGGGCTTCCTTCCTTGCGGCGCCAGCCTTGCGCGGCTGCGGCGCACCCGCTTTAATGTTTTTCATTAGTATCGTTTGGAATGCGGCATGCGCAAGAGTGCTGCTAGGCTTTCCGCAAAACAACGCACGAAATCGTCATCAGGGAGGGACCATCCATGCCGCAGGTAAAAGCGAACGGCATCACGCTCGAATATGAAAGCTTCGGCCCGGAGGACCGCGAAACGATCCTCCTCATCATGGGGCTCGGCGCGCAGCTCACCATGTGGCCCACCGAGCTTTGCGACGAGCTCGTCTCGCGCGGCTACCGCGTCATCCGCTACGACAATCGCGATGTCGGCCTCTCGCACAAGTTCGATGATCTCGGCATGCCGGACATGACGGCGATCTTCACGGCGCTGATGACGGGCCAGCCCGCCACCGCGCCCTACGCGCTGGACGAGATGGCGAAGGATGCCGTCGGTCTCCTCGACGCGCTCGGCGTGCAGCGCGCGCATATCGCGGGCGCCTCCATGGGCGGCATGATCGCGCAGCTCGTCGCCACGAACCATCCCGAGCGCGCGCTCTCGCTCACCTCCATCATGTCCACCACCGGCAACCCGGAAGTGCCGCAGGGCAAGCCCGAAGCCATGGCCGTGCTGATGACGCCGGCACCCGAAGGCGACATCCCCGCCGCCATCGAGCGCGGCATTCTCGCCTGGAACACGATCGGCAGCCCCGGCTACCGCACGGACGAGGAAACGCTGCGCCAGTGGGTCACGCGCGATGTGAACCGCTCGCTCTATCCCGTCGGCGTCGCCCGCCAGATGGCCGCCATCGTCGCCAATGGCGACCGTCGCGAAAAACTGAAGAATGTCAGGATCCCCGCCGTCGTGCTTCACGGCATCGACGATCCGCTCGTCCCCGTCGAGGGCGGGCGCGACACGGCAAAGAGCATTCCGGGCGCGGAACTTCGCGAAGTGCCGGGCATGGGTCACGACTTCCCGCTCGCGCTGGTCGGTACCTTTGCCGATGCCATCGAAGCGGCGGCGCGGCGCGCTGCCGCGGCGAAAGCGGCGGAGTGACGTCCATGAGCGCGAACATGAAGACCGTGAAGGCAAACGGCATCGCGATCAATTACGAGGATCGCGGACCGGCGGACGCCACGCCCATTCTCTTCGTCAACGGCTACACCTCCACCATGATGAGCTGGCCGGAAGAGCTGATGGAGGGTCTGCGGGCCGAAGGCTTCCGCGTCATCCGCTACGACAATCGCGATGTCGGCAAGTCGGAGAAGCTCTCCGGCCTGCCGAAGATGTCGGATGTCGCCGCCGCCGTGCGCGAAGGGCGCAAGCCCGACATGCCCTATACGCTTGCCGACATGGCGGCGGACGGCATCGGCCTTCTTGATGCGCTCGGCATAAGTCAGGCCCACATCATGGGCATTTCCATGGGCGGCATGATCGTGCAGCGCATGGCGATCCATTTCCCGGAACGTCTCCTTTCCGTCACCTCCATCATGTCCACCACCGGCAATCCCGATCTGCCGCGCGCGACCGATGCGGCGATGACGGCCCTGCAGGCACAGCCGGAATCGGAAGACCGCGAAGCTGTTATCCGCCACCGCATGAAGGGCCGCCGCGTCTATCAGAGCCCGGCCTATCCGAAATCCGAGGACGATCTTTATGAACTCGTCGCGCGGGAATACGACCATATGTACTACCCCGAAGGCGGCGTCCGGCAATATGCCGCGATCGTCGGCGACGGCAGCCGCGTGGACGAGCTGAAAAAGGTGCGC
>JAGUWA010000010.1 GCA_020062605.1 Parvibaculum sp.
CACCCACAAAATAAGCGCCTCCTTTACCTTCTGTTTACCAAAGAATCGGATCGTTAACTCACGCGGCTAAAAGCCGCCTCAGTCGGCCTATATGAGTTTGGTTCTGGGGCCCAGGGGGGCTTGGGAATGGGTTTGACCTTGGCACGTTCGGGCATCGCAATGAGCAGCAGGTCTTCGCCAGCCGGAACGAGGGGCCCACACGCTCCGCGCGCGCTTTTCACTCATGTCGTAAGCGCATCGCCGGCGCTGCGCAGCAGCTTCACAACGCTTTCGAGTTCCGGCGAAGCCGGACCCATTTCATTCGGCTTCTCGGCCGCCGAGGATGGCATTGCGCCATTGCTCGAACCCGGTATCGATGCCTTGGTCCTCGATATCGGCGAAGGTAGCCACGAAGCCCTGGATTTCCTTGGCCGGGTCGTCTCGCTCGGTCCGAATGCCCCCGTCATCGCGGTCGGTTCTGGCGATCCCGCGCTTCAGACCCTGGCCATCGAGGCCGGAGCCGAGAATTGCCTCTCCCTCGAAATCGACACCTTGCTTTCTCTCGGCCTTGCGATCAGGCGAGCCGTCACCCGCCGCCAACTGCGCGACGAGCGCCCGGCAGACGCCGCTCAGACCGCAGAGGCGGACAAGCCACATGTCACTCTGGTGCAGGAAACGCCCGAAGCCATCGTCATTCTCGACAGCCAGGGCACCATTCGCTTCGCGAACGGCGCGGCGCAGGACATTCTTGGCCGTACCAGCGACGATCTCGTCGGCAAGCCCTTCGGCCTGCCGAGCGATCCGGGCGAGCACGACGTCACCATCATGAGGCCCGACGGAGACAGTCGCCTCGCCGAAATGCGTATCGTGGACACACGCTGGGGCGGCGTGCCCGCACGCGTCGCAGCACTCAACGACGTTACCGTGCGCCGCAAGCTCGAACAGACCATGCACGATGCCGAGGCGCGCAGCCAGGAAACCTACAAGCGCAGCCAGAGCTTCTTCTCGAACGTCAATCACGACCTGCGGACGCCGCTGACGCACATCATCGGCTTTTCCGAGATGATGAAGAACGAGCGTCTCGGACCGATGGGGACCGATCGCTACAAGGAATACGCAAGCGACATCTATTCAAGCGGCACCATGCTGCTCGACATGATCGAAGACCTGCTCGGCATTGCCGAAGCGGAAATGCACGAGATCGATATTACCGACGAGATATGCAATCTGGGGCAGCTCGCCGACATTGCGGTTGCAAGCCAGCGCCAGCATGCCGCGGAGGAAGGCGTCTCCATCGAGGTGGATTGCCCTGACCGTCTGCCGGGCTTTCGTGGCGACGCGCGCAGGCTCCGGCAGGGCCTCTTCCGGCTCATTGCGGAAGCGATTCATTGCGCCCATCGCGGCTCCACCATCCGTCTCACCGTGCGCGAGGAAGGCGGTGGTATCCGCGTGGCGCTCGAAGAGATACGCGACCCGAAGATCGTACAGATGGAGCTCGACACGCTTCCCGATTTCGAAGTGGCGGACGACCCCTTCGTCAGCGCCGAAGACAGCAGCGCGCCCCGCGAGGAGAGCCTCGCACTGTCGCTCACCCGTAAGGTGATGGAGCTTCATGGCGGCAAGCTCGATATCACCCGGGCGCATCGACGCGATCCGGAATCGGGCATGCGCATAGGGCTCAGCTTTCCGCCGGCCCGTGTGATCCGCTGACGGATCGCGTGGTTCAAATCCATTTGAAAATTGTGGGCGCTTTCGCCGCGTGACGTTTCGTGGCAGGGTCGAGGGGTGCGGGCGACGGGAGGAGAGGTGTAGACTTGAACATGCACCTTCCATGATGGAGGAGACGTGCCATGCCGCCGTTCGACGCGGAAATCCTTGCCCGCCTTCAGTTCGCCTTCACGGTTTCGTTTCACATCCTCTTCCCGACCCTCACCATTGGACTTGCCGGATTTCTCGTCTTTTTCGAGGCGCGATATCTACGCTCGCACGACGAAGCATGGCTCGTTCTCTACCGCTTCTGGGTGAAGATTTTTGCGCTCACTTTCGGCATGGGCGTCGTTTCCGGCCTTGTCCTCTCCTACCAGTTCGGCACCAATTGGTCTGAATGGTCGCGCGTCACGGGCCCGGCGCTCGGCCCGCTGATCGGCTTCGAGGTGCTCACTGCCTTCTTCCTCGAGGCCGGGTTTCTGGGAATCATGCTGTTTGGCTGGCAGAAGGTAGGGCCTCGTCTCCACTTCCTTGCTACCTGCCTCGTTGCGACCGGCACGGCGATCTCAGCCTTCTGGATTCTCGCCGCCAATAGCTGGATGCAAACGCCTGCGGGCGCGACCATAATTGAGGGACAGTATGTCGTCGATGACTGGCTCGCCGTCATCTTCAATCCGTCCTTTCCCTGGCGCCTCCTGCACATGACGACGGCGTCCTACCTCACGACGGCGCTCGTCGTTTCCGGCATTTCAGCTTTCTATCTGTTGAACGGGAGCAATCGCGAAGTCGCGCGGCGCGCCTTCTCCGCCGGCATGTGGGGCGTGCTCGTGCTTGCGCCGCTGCAAATCTTTCTCGGCGACCAGCATGGCCTCAATACGCTCGAACACCAGCCAATCAAGATAGCCGCGATGGAAGGAAACTGGGAGACGCGCGGCGGCGTTCCCTTCCATATATTCGCCATGCCCGACCAGAAGGAACAGCGCAACCGGCTCGAAATCTCGATCCCGTATGGATCGAGCCTGATCCTGCGCCACGATCCGGACGGCGTCGTGCCTGGCTTGAAGGACGTACCGGTGGAGGATCAGCCTCCAGTCGGCATCGTCTTCTGGTCATTCCGTGTCATGGTCGGACTCGGTTTCCTCTTTCTCGCGCTCGGCCTCTGGGGGGCGTGGGCGCGCTGGCGCGGTACGCTCTACGAAGCTACGTGGCTCAAACGTCTCGCGGTGCTGCTGACACCGGCCGGCTTCGTCGCCACGCTCGCCGGATGGTTCGTCACAGAGGTGGGACGTCAGCCCTACACCGTTTATGGCGTCATGCGCACGGAGGACAGCTTCTCGCCTAGCGTCACAGGCGCCTCCATCGCAACGACACTGGTCCTCTTCCTCATCGTTTATGGCGGGCTCTTCGGCGCCTATCTCTATTATCTGACGAAGCTCGTACGTCGCGGTCCCGATCCACTGACCGCGAGAGAGACCGAAGCGAAGCCCGAGGCGATCAGGGGCGCACGCCCTGGCCTCGTCGTACCCGCGGAATAGGAGGAGCGCCTATGGAAACGCTTGCCATCATTTCCGGCGCGGTCATTGGCGTCGCAATCCTCATGTATGTGGTGCTTGACGGCTTCGACCTCGGCGTCGGCATTCTTTTCCCCTTCGCGCCCGACGAGGGCGCACGCGACACCATGATCAACTCGGTCGCCCCTGTCTGGGACGGCAACGAGACCTGGCTCATTCTCGGCGGTGGCGGTCTCCTCGTCTTCTTCCCCATCGCCTATTCGATCGCGCTGCCGGCCTTCTACATACCGGTCATGGCGATGCTCTTTGCCTTGATCTTTCGCGGCGTCACCTTCGAATTCCGTCATCAGGCGCATACGAGCACCCATCTGTGGAACCGGTCCTTCTTCTGGGGCTCGCTCATCGCCGCCTTCATGCAAGGTGTGTTGCTCGGTGCCCTCGTGCAGGGCGTGGAAGTCGAGGGCGTGCGCTATGCGGGCGGCATGTTCGACTGGCTGACGCCGTTCTCGATCCTGACCGGCATCGGCGTCGTCGTCGGCTACGGTCTCCTCGGTGCGACATGGCTCATCTACAAGACGGAAGGCCAAGTCCAGGATTGGGCGCGGAGTTCTGCCACCGTGCTCGGCGGCGGCACCCTGATCGCGATGGCGGCCGTCAGCGTCATGACGCCGCTCTTGCGCCCCGCCATCGCGGATCGCTGGTTTGGCGGTATCAATATTCTCTACCTCTCGCCGATCCCGCTGCTTACGCTGACCCTCGCCGTCTCGCTTTTCTGGTCGATCTTCTCGAAGCGCGAGCTTCTGCCCTTTCTCTCGTCCATCGGACTTTTCGTGCTGGGCTTCTCGGGCATAGCGATCAGCCTCTATCCAAACATCATCCCGCCGTCAGTTGCGGTATGGGATGCGGTCGCGCCGCGTTCCAGCATCATCTTTGCGCTCGTCGGCGTTGCCGTCGTGCTGCCGATGGTGCTGCTCTACACCGTGTACGCCTACAGCGTCTTCCACGGCAAGGCGAGCGAACATGGCGGCTATGCGCATCATGATCATGAATGACAAGCATGACAGGCGCGGCAAGCGGCTCGCCTGGTTCGCGGGCATCTGGATTGCCAGCGTCGCGGCGCTTGCCGTCTTCGCCTATGGAGTGAGAGCGCTGCTCGGCTTGTGAGGTCAGGCGTCGCGCACGGGGACGCCGAAGGGTGAGATGCCGCGCACGTGGTCTTCCACGGTGAGGCGGTGCTTCAGCGGTGGGAAGGCGCGTTGCGAACAATCGAGTCTTTCGCAGAGGCGGCAATTGACGCCGATGGGCATCGCGCCGCGCTCATCGTCGAGATCGTAGCCCTGGCTGTAAACGATCTTTCGGGCGTGGCCGATTTCACAGCCGAGCCCGACGACATACTGATCGCCCGGAACGCCGATGCCCGAGCCTGCACGGCTCACCGTGCGCGCGATGGAGAAATAGCGCGTGCCGTCTTCCATCTGCACGACCTGCGTATAGATCTCGCCGGGCACGCGGAACGCGTCATGCACATTCCATCGCGGGCAGGTGCCGCCGAAGCGTGCGAAGTGGAAACCTGCCGCCGAGAAACGCTTCGAGACATTGCCTGCATTATCAACGCGAATGAGGAAGAACGGAATGCCGCGTGCGCCCGGACGTTGCAGCGTCGTCAGGCGATGACAGACCTGCTCGAAGCTCGTGCCGAAGCGGCGTCCCAGCAGGCGAATGTCGTAACGCGTCGCTTCCGCCGTCTTGTGAAAAGGCCCATAGGGCATCAGCAACGCGGCGGCGAAGTAATTCGCGAGCGCCACACGGCAAAGCCTTTGCGCTTCCTCGCTTTCGAGGCCGGAGCTTTCCACGATGTCCTCGATCACGCGCGACTGCTCGAAGTAGCCGAGCTGATAGGCGAGCTGAAAGGAACGGCCCGGCTGGTCCAGGAGTTCGGAGAGGAAGATCGTCTGGCGATGGCGGTCATAGCGCCGGAGTTCGTGCGGCATGAGATCGGCGGGCGCGATGCGCGTCGAGACGCCGTGAAGGTCGCGCAACGCGGTGCGGAGCGCCACGTAAGGCTCCTCCGAGCCAATGCCCGCGCTCGCATAAAGACGTTCCGCCGCATCGTCGAGTTCGGGGAAATGATTGTTCCGGCTGTTGATGAAATCGCGCACTTCTTCGAGCGGCAGGCCCGGCGCTTCCGCGCCATCGAGCATGTCGCGGTCGGCAAGGCGCTCGGCAAGCATCGAACCGTTGGTGACACTCTCCTGATAGGCGCGGTAGAGATTCGAGATCGCATCCGCCGCCGCCGGACTCGCCGAGGCGATTTCGCGCAGATCCTGGATCGTGAGGCCGGCATCGCGGAAAAGGGGGTCGGAAAAGACCTCGCGGAGCACCGTCAGCGCCTGCGCCTCATTGTCGCCCCCGAGCGTCCGGAGTTCGACATCGTAGACCTCAGCGAGCTTCAGGAGCACCTGGACGGACACAGGTCGCTGGTCCCGCTCGATCAGATTAAGGTAACTGGCGGAGATGCCGAGATCGGCTGCCATCCGCGCCTGGGTGAGGCCGCGCTCGCGCCGAAGCCGCCTAACGCGCGGGCCGGCAAAGACTTTTTTCTCCGAGGCCATGGCTCAAACCCGATGAAAATGCCCGCAATCCGGGCTATCGCGGGCACTCTAATTTACAAGATTTACATAATCAACAGAATCGCACGGGAATCTTGTGAAGTTTTTTACTTCAATATTTTCAACAACTTAGGAAACATTGGACATTCGCGTGTCGAGATTGTATGACCGCGCGCAAACGAACCCCGACAGCAGTTCCGAGGAGGCGAGCGAGCATGAGCAAGGCAGCAGCCACGACCATTGCCGACGGTATCACCGTCAAGGGCGCCATGAAGCCGGGCTATGAGCGCGTGCTGACACCGGACGCCCTCGCCTTCGTTGCCGATCTCGAGCGCCGGTTCGGCGCCCGCCGCCGCGAACTGTTGGTCGCGCGCACCGAACGCCAGAAGAAATTCGATGCGGGCGAGCTTCCCGACTTTCTTCCCGAGACGAAGGATATTCGCGAGGGCGACTGGAAGGTTGCGCCGATCCCGAAGGACCTGCTCGACCGCCGCGTCGAGATCACCGGTCCCGTCGACAACCGCAAGATGGTCATCAACGCGCTCAATTCCGGCGCGCAGTCCTACATGACGGACTTCGAGGACGCGGCCGCGCCGACATGGGACAACATGATCGGCGGCCAGATCAACATGATGGCCTATTGGGACAAGCAGATCGGTTTCACCGACGAGACGAACGGCAAGCGCTACGACGTGATCGAGAAGCCTGCGACGCTCATCGTCCGTCCGCGCGGCTGGCATCTCGAGGAAGCCCATGTCGAAATCGACGGGCAGCCGATGTCCGGTGGCCTCTTCGATTTCGGCCTCTATTTCTTCCACAATGCGAAGAAGCAGATCGCTTCCGGCTCCGGCCCCTATTTCTATCTGCCGAAGATGGAGAGCCACAAGGAAGCGCGCCTCTGGAACGACGTCTTCGTTCACGCGCAGAAAGTGCTCGGCGTGAAGAACGGCACCATCAAGGCGACCGTCCTCATCGAGACGCTGCCCGCCGCCTTCGAGATGCACGAAATTCTCTATGAGCTGAAGGACCACATCGTCGGCCTCAATTGCGGCCGCTGGGATTACATCTTCAGCTACATCAAGCGGCTCGGGAAGAACCCGAACTTCATCCTGCCGGATCGCGCGCAGGTGGTGATGGGCAGCGCCTTCCTCAATGCCTATTCGCTTCTCCTCGTGAAGACCTGCCATGAGCGCGGCGCCTTCGCGATGGGCGGCATGGCGGCGCAGATCCCCGTGAAGGGCGACGAGGCGGCGAACGAGGCGGCCTTCAACAAAGTGCGCGCCGACAAGGAACGCGAAGCCAATAACGGCCATGACGGCACCTGGGTTGCCCATCCCGATCTCGTGAAGGTCGCGATGGAAGTCTTCGGCAAGCTCGAAGGCCCGAACCAGCTCGCCCGTCAGCGCCAGGACGTGAATGTCGGCCAGAAGGAACTCATCGAGCCGCACAAGGGCGAACGCACCGAGCACGGCATGCGCGAATGCTGCCGCGTCGGCGTGCAGTATATCGAAGCCTGGCTCGGCGGCCGCGGTGCTGTGCCGCTCTACAATCTGATGGAAGACGCTGCCACGGCCGAAATCAGCCGTACGCAGATCTGGCAGTGGATCTATCACGGCGCGACGCTCAGCGACGGCCGCAAGGTAACGCCGGAGCTCTTCGACGAGGTGCTCGCCGACGAGATGAAAACCTTGCGCGAAACGCTCGGCGAAGAGCGCTGGACTTCCGGTCACTTCGAGCAGGCGGTGCGCCTCTTCTCGGACATGACCAAGGCACAGGAATGCGAGGAGTTCCTGACGCTGCCGGCCTACCGCCTCATCCTTGAAAACGAAGCCTGACCGAAACCACCTCCGGACCCGAGGAGTACCCCATGAGCAAGACCTTCTACGATATCGTTCCGAGCGCGCCCAAGGGCCGCTTCGACAATGTGAAGCGCAACTACAGCGTCGAGGACGTTGAGAAGCTGCGCGGCTCCTTCCCGATCGAGTACACGCTCGCCACGCGCGGTGCGAACAAGCTCTGGGAACTGCTGCACACGACCGACTATGTGCATTCGCTGGGCGCCCTCTCGGGCAACCAGGCCATGCAGATGGCGCGCGCGGGCCTCAAGGCGATCTATCTGTCGGGCTGGCAGGTTGCCGCCGACAACAACACCGCCGGCACGACCTATCCGGACCAGTCGCTCTACCCGGCGAACTCGGGCCCGGAACTGGCGAAGAAGATCAACCGCACGCTGAAGCGCGCCGACGAGATCGAGCATTCGGAAGGCGGCGCGAAGCGCGACTGGTTCCTGCCGATCGTTGCCGACGCGGAAGCCGGCTTCGGCGGCCCGCTCAACTGCTTCGAGATCATGAAGGCTTACATCGAAGCCGGTGCCTCGGGCGTTCACTACGAAGACCAGCTTGCGTCGGAAAAGAAGTGCGGCCATCTCGGCGGCAAGGTTCTGATCCCGACCCGCGCGCATGAGCGCAACCTGAACGCCGCGCGCCTCGGCGCCGACGTCATGGGCACGCCGACGCTCATCATGGCGCGCACTGACGCGGAATCCGCGAACCTCATCACGTCGGACATCGACGAGCGCGACCACGAGTTCATCGATTTCGACGCCGGCCGCACGGTCGAAGGCTTCTACCGCCTGAAGCCCGGCATGGGCGTCGATCACTGCATCAAGCGCGGCCTTGCCTTCGCGCCTTATGCGGACCTTTTGTGGTGGGAAACCTCGAAGCCGAACCTCGACGACGCCAAGCGTTTCGCCGAAGCGGTGAAGAAGGAATATCCCGACCAGCTTCTCGCCTATAACTGCTCGCCCTCCTTCAACTGGGAAGCGAACCTCGACAAGGCGACGATCGAAACCTTCCAGCGCGAAATCGCGGCGATGGGCTACAAGTACCAGTTCGTCACGCTGGCCGGCTTCCATCAGCTCAACTACGGCATGTTCCAGCTCGCGTCGGGCTATCGCGATCGCGGCATGGGCGCCTATTCCGAACTGCAGCAGGCAGAGTTCGCCGCTGAAGCTCAGGGCTACACCGCGACGCGCCACCAGCGCGAAGTCGGCACGGGCTATTTCGACCTCGTCAGCCTCGCGGCGGGCGGCGGCGAAAGCTCCACGACCGCTCTCGGCGACTCGACCGAAAGCGCGCAGTTCAAGAAGTCAGCCGACTAAGCCGTTCAACGCTTCTTGCGTAAATCAGGCCGCCGGAGAAATCCGGCGGCCTTTTTTTTGGCTCGCCGCCCAGCGGTCATTACGTGAGAGGTAATTGCGACGCTTCCCGCTGCGGCGCAGCTTTCTCCCATGAACATGCATACACAACCCGTTGGCGAAATGCTGCGCGAGTGGCGGCAAAGGCGGCGCCTGAGCCAGCTTGCCTTTGCCTGCGATGCGGACATTTCCGCACGGCATCTGAGCTTCCTCGAAACGGGACGCTCGCGCCCAAGCCGCGACATGCTGCTTCATCTGGCGGAGCGCCTCGAAATGCCCTTCCGTGAACGGAACGCCCTGCTCCTTGCGGCAGGCTGCAACAGCAGATCGAACTGACGAACGATGAAGGTCTCGCCGAACTCGTGAAGGAACTCGAATCCTATCCCTGCGGCAAGAAGCCCTCCGAAGGCTATAAATCCGAGTACGGAGGATTGATCGTTTCGCTGAAACTGAAGGCCGATACGGGAACGCTGTCGTTTTTCACGACGACGACGGTCTTCGGCACGGACGTCGACATCACCTTTTCGGAGCTTGTCATCGAGTCCTTCATGCCGGGCGATGCCTTCACCGCTGAGACGGTTCGGCGGCTGGCGGAGGGCGCCTAGGCGGGGATAAAGGGCCCGAAATCGCGCCGACTGTCATTGAAATGTCATCGAACCGTCAAAAAGAGAAGGGGCCGTTCAGCGATGAACCGGCCCCTGTCCATTTCAATGAAGGAGGCGGGGATAGAGAAAAAACCATCCCCGCTTTTACCGCTACCGGGCGGCGGCGACCTGCATTCCGCTGGCCCCTGCACCCTGCGCGCTCGCCGTCCGTGCGCGAAGATTGAACTCCGCGAAGTCCGGACGGCGCGTCCGCCACCAGTATTTGAAGGTGTAATTCGCCCAGTTGTTGGTGACCTTGCCGCTCTCGGTCTTGTACCAACTCGTGCAGCCGGAGGCGAAAACCGAGTTGGCGTTGTCCGCCTGGACGGCTTCGTTGGAAGCGCGCTGGGCCTCGGGCTTCACATCCATGTAGAGAAGGTTGTCCTTCTTCAGCTTCTCCACGCATTGCGCGATGTAGTTCGCCTGGCACTCGATCATGAAGATGATCGAGTTGTGGCCGAGATTGGTGTTCGGTCCGTAGAGCATGAAGAAATTCGGGAAGCCCGA
>JAGUWA010000379.1 GCA_020062605.1 Parvibaculum sp.
GAGCGGGCGAGGGGGACGGAGGACGCGCGCGGGTGCGGGGCAGGGGCGAGCGGGGGGGGGGGGGGGCTTATCCCCGCTTTCGCTGCGTGCGACGTTTCGATGACATTTCGATGACAGTGGCCCTCGAAATGCGCCCCCTTATCCCCGGCTCAGTCGCCCGCGAGCAGGCGCTGCTGCTGTGGCTGCCCCGCCGCGTTGAGCTTGCGTTCCTCTTCCAGCATGTAGTCGCGCGTGAGCGGCAGCACGTCGATCTTCTTCGCAAGCTGCATCTGGAAAACGACCATCCCTTCGTTCCGGAACGATGTTTCGGATCCCGCGAGATAGAACTCCCACATGCGGCAGAAGCGTTCGTCATAGATGCGCGCCGCCGTCTCGCGCCTTTCGAGGAAGCGCCGCCGCCACTCGCGCAGCGTTTCGGCGTAGTGCAGCCGCAGGATTTCGATATCCGTCATGAACAGTCCCGTGCGCTCCACGACGCCGGCCATCTCGCTCAGCGCGGGAATGTAGCCGCCAGGGAAGATGTATTTCGCGATCCACGGGTTGGTGGATCCCGGCCCGTCCAGCCTTCCGATCGTGTGGATCAGCGCCGCGCCGTCATGGGTCAGCAGGTTCGTCACCTTGTCGAAATATTCGCGGTAGTGGCCCACGCCCACATGCTCGAACATGCCGACGGAAACGATGCGGTCGAAATTCTCCTTGATCTGACGATAATCCTGCAGGCGAAATTCCACCCGTGCCCCAGGGCCTTTTTCTTCCGCGCGGCGTTGCGCCACCTTCAATTGTTCGCGCGACAGCGTCACGCCCACGACCTCCGCGCCCGTCTCCTCCGCCAGCGTCAGCGCCATGCCGCCCCAGCCGCAGCCGATGTCGAGCACGCGCATGCCGGGCTCGATGCCGAGCTTCGCGGCGATGTGGCGCTTCTTCGCAAGCTGCGCCTCTTCCAGTGTCATGTCGGGCCGCTGGAAGTAGGCGCAGGAATATTGCTTGTCGCGGTCGAGAAAGAGATCGTAGATGCCGCCGTCCAGATCGTAATGATGGGCGACGTTCTTCTCCGCCTTGCCGACGGGATTGTGCTGGTCGATCCGCCGCTTCATGCGTCTGAGCGCGCCATAGACCTCGAAGACCGGTCCGGCGAAACTGCGGCCGAGATTGGCCGTCAGCAGGTCGAGCAGTTCGTAGATCGTCGAAGGCTTGTCGACGGTCATCCGCCCGTCCATGAAGGCCTCGCCGAGCTTGAGATAGGGATTGAGCGCGATCTCGGTCGAGACCGTCCTGTCATGGAGCCGGATGACGACCGGCTCGCCGGTGCCGTCGCCGAATTCCATCTCACTGCCGTCTTGTCGAATGACCGTCAGGGAACCGCGTTTGACGATCGTTTTCAGAAGCGCGCTGAAAAGCATCTAACCCTCCCGTACCGAGGATTGAACTTCAGGTGCCTCATCCAGTCCCGGCGCGCGGGGGGATGCGGCGCGGACAAGCGATCTGGAATTTATCTAAAGTTAATCCCGCCGCCGTTGCAAGAGGAACACCGTTCATTGCTGCCGGTTCCAAAATAAAAAGGGCGCCGCAGGGGCGCCCTTTCGTTTTTCGATTGCTGCTGGAAGAACTTAGGCCTTGTCGGCCTCTTCCTCGCCAGCGGGGGCTTCTTCCTCATCAAGCGGCGCGAGCTCTTCGGATTCGAAGAATTCAGCGGCTTCCTGAGCCTCCTCGTCTGCGTCCTCACGGCGCTGCGTCAGGTCTTCGCCTGCCGCCTGCCGCTGGGCCTCTTCCTCGGTGCGCGCCACGTTGATCGAGATCGTGGCGGAAACCTCGGGGTGCAGCACGATACGGATATCGTGAAGGCCGATGGTCTTGATCGGCTTGTCGAGAACGACCTGATTGCGGGCGGTCGAGAAGCCGCCATTCGTCATGGCGTCCGCGATGTCGCGCGTGCTGACCGATCCGTAGAGGATGCCGGTCTCGCCGGCCTGGCGAAGCACGATGAAAGCCTGGCCGTTCACCTTGGCGTGAACCTGCTCGGCTTCCTTCTTGAGTTCGAGGTTACGGGCTTCAAGCTGCGCGCGCTGGCTTTCGAACTGCTCGATATTCGCTTTCGTGGCGCGCAGCGCCTTCTTGCGGGGCAGCAGGAAATTCCGCGCGAAGCCGTCTTTCACTTTGACGACATCGCCCATTTGGCCGAGCTTTTCGACCCGCTCCAGAAGTACGACTTGCATCGTTTATTCTCCTTTTCCGGGCCTTAGCTGATCACATAGGGAAGGAGCGAGAGGAAGCGCGCGCGCTTGATGGCGCGGGCGAGCTCACGCTGCTTCTTGGCCGAAACGGCCGTGATGCGCGAAGGAACGATCTTGCCGCGCTCGGAAACGTAGCGCTGCAGAAGTTTCACATCCTTGTAGTCGATCTTCGGAGCGTTGGCGCCGGAGAACGGGCACGTCTTGCGGCGGCGGAAGAAGGGCCGGCGCGCGGGCTGCGATGTGGTGCTCATTATTCGTTGCCTCCATCCGAATTTTCGTCACGCTCGCGGCGCGGGCCGCGGTCACGGTCGCCGAAACGGCTGCCGCGATCGCCCCGATCGCCCCGGTCTCCACGATCGCCGAAGCGGCCGCCACGATCGCCGCGATCACCACGGTCGCCGCGGCTCTGCATCATGGCGGACGGTTCGGCCTCATGTTCCTCGACGCGAACCGTGAGGAAGCGGATGACATCGTCGCTGATGCCCATCTGGCGTTCCATCTCGGCAACCGCGGCGTGCGGCGCATCGATGTTCATCAGCGTGTAGTGACCCTTGCGGTTCTTCTTCACCTTGAAAGCAAGGTTGCGAAGACCCCAATACTCGGTCTTGCTGACGCTGCCGCCCTGTTCCTTGAGGATGTTCGAGTACTGCTCGGTGAGCGCCTCGACCTGCTGCTGCGACACATCCTGTCGCGCAATAAAGACATGCTCGTATAGAGCCATTGAGCCTTTTCCTTTTTTACCGGCCTCGGCGCAAAGCCCCCTTTGAGCCCTCAAAAGGCTCGAAAGGACCACCAAAGAAGCGGAGACACCGGAACCCGGACTTGTCCATCCTGTCATGCCTTGCGGGCACGACGTTCCGTTCAGCCTCCAACCAAGGCCTTCAGAAGGGGCGGAATATACGGAAAAGCCGAGGTGAAGCAAGGGGTATCTGGCCCCTTGGGCGGCTTGACTCGGGGTCCGCAGAGGGTATCACTTGGCGCCTCCGGGGACCTGAGTCCCTGATCGGCGCAAAAGCCCGGAAATCGGCCCTTTACGGGCGGCGGCGGGACCAAAGGGAGCGAGAATGACGAGGGCTTTGATCTTCCCCGGCCAGGGATCGCAGGCAGTCGGCATGGGGCGTGAACTTGCAGAGGCTTTTGCCTCCGCGCGGGAGGTCTTCGACGAGGTGAACGAGGCGCTCGGCCAAAACCTCTCGAAGCTCATGTGGGAAGGTCCGCAGGAAGATCTGACGCTCACCGAGAACGCCCAGCCCGCCATCATGGCCGTTAGCCTGGCCGTCATTCGTACCCTTGAAGGAGAAGGCGGCTTTCGTCTCGCCGACAAGGCGGCTTTTGTGGCCGGCCACTCGCTCGGCGAATATTCGGCTCTCGCAGCCGCGGATGCGCTCAGCGTTTCGGATACGGCCCGGCTGCTGAAGCACCGCGGGCAGGCGATGCAGCGCGCCGTGCCGGTGGGCGTGGGCGCCATGGCGGCTCTCCTTGGGCTCGATTTCGATCAGGCTGCCGAAGTCGCCGCCGAAGCCGCGCAGGGCCCGAACGGAGAAGAGGTTTGCACTGCGGCCAACGACAATGGCGGCGGCCAGGTCGTCGTGTCGGGCGTGAAGGCGGCCGTCGAGCGCGCCATCGAAATTGCGAAAACCAGGGGCGCGAAGCGAAGCATGCTGCTCCCCGTGAGCGCACCCTTTCATTGCCCGCTGATGCAACCCGCCGCCGATGAAATGGCCGAGGCGCTTGCCGAGGTTGAATTCAAGGCGCCGTCCGTTCCTCTCGTTGCCAACGTGACGGCTTCGAAAGTGGCCGATCCCGCAACGATCCGCGATCTGCTCGTAAAGCAGGTGACGGGTATGGTGCGCTGGCGCGAAAGCGTACTCTACATGGAAGGTGAGGGCGTTTCGGCCTTTGTCGAGGTCGGCGCTGGCAAGGCGCTCTCCGGCATGGTGAAGAGGATCGCCAGGGAACCGCAAATTCTCGCTGTCGGCACACCGGCCGATGTCGAGGCATTTCTCAAGACCGCCTGAAACAAGAGGAGCCGGCATGTTCGATCTCACAGGCAAAGGCGCACTGGTCACCGGCGCATCGGGCGGCATTGGCTCGGACATCGCGCGGGCGTTGCACGGCCAGGGCGCTACGGTGGCGCTGTCGGGCACCCGCAAGGAAGCGCTCGATGCGCTGGCGTCCGAACTTGGTGAGCGCACGCACGTGCTTCCCTGTAACCTGTCCGATGCCGCGGCGGTCGATGCGCTTCCCAAGCAGGCAGAGGAAGCGTTGGGCAATCTCGACATTCTCGTGAACAACGCAGGCCTCACGCGTGACAACCTGTTCATGCGAATGAAGGATGAGGAATGGGACGAGGTGATCCGCGTGAATCTCACTGCGGCCTTCCGTCTCTCTCGCGGTGTCCTGCGCGGCATGATGAAGCGCCGCTGGGGCCGCATCATCGGCATCACTTCCGTCGTCGGCGTGATGGGAAATCCGGGACAGGGCAATTATGCCGCCTCGAAGGCGGGCATGATCGGCATGACGAAGTCGCTGGCTCAGGAAGTCGCAAGCCGCAACATCACCGCGAACTGTATCGCACCCGGTTTTATTCGCAGCGCCATGACGGATGCTCTGAACGAGGAGCAGCAGTCGCGTATCATGTCGACGATTCCCGCGGGGCGCCTCGGGGAGGCCTCCGAAATCGCTGCTGCCGCGGTCTATCTGGCGAGTGAGGAGGCGGCCTATGTCACGGGCCAGACCTTGCACGTCAACGGCGGTATGGCGATGATCTAGCTGAGAGGCGCTCTCAAGGTGCCGGAAACACAAGCAAATTCAGGTATATAGGGAGTGGCGTCGCCCGCGCGCGTTTGCTGGTACAGGGCAAAAAAGTGTGTTACCTAAGCCCTCGATTTGGCTTGCGGTTCTGCCTTGAAATGGGCCAGAAGAGGGGCATTCTTTCCACCGAATTCGATCACATCCAGTCCTCGATGCCTTACAGCGAGCAGCGGGATGTGCGAGGCCGGTTAAAACCAAAAGATCTGAGGACTTAAAATGAGTGATATCGCTGAACGCTTGAAGAAGATCGTGGTCGAGCACCTGGGCGTCGACGCGGACAAGGTCACCGAGAACGCGAGCTTCATCGACGACCTGGGCGCCGACAGTCTCGACAACGTCGAGTTGGTGATGGCGTTCGAAGAAGAATTCGGTGTGGAAATCCCGGACGATGCCGCCGAGAAGATCCTGACCGTCAAGGACGCGATCGAGTTCGTCAAGGCGAACGCCAAGTCCTGATACCGGTTTGATTGGCAGGGCCGGGCGCGCGAGCTCCCGGCCCTCCGGCATCTTATCGATTTCTTTCCGGCCGTCGGACCGGTGTGGGAGTGTTCATCGGCATGAGGCGAGTTGTCGTTACAGGGGTAGGTATGGTCTCTCCGCTTGGCTGCGGAGTTGAGACGACCTGGAAGCGTATTCTCAATGGCGAATCCGGCGCCCGGAAGATCGAGAAATTCGATGTTTCGGATCTGCCCTGCAAAATCGCCATGCCGGTCCCGCGCGAAGGCGAGGGGGCGTTCAATCCCGACGATTGGATGGACCCGAAGGAATCCAAGCGCGTCGACGACTTCATCGTCTATGCCATGTCGGCCGCGACGCAGGCGTTGAAAGACGCTGGCTGGAAACCCGAAACCGAGGAAGACAAGTGCCGCACTGGCACGATGATCGGTTCTGGTATTGGCGGTCTCGAGGGAATTGCCGAAACCGCGCTGACCCTTCAGGAGAAGGGCCCCCGGCGCGTGAGCCCTTTCTTCATCACGGGCCGGCTTATCAATCTTGCCTCCGGCTATGTCTCGATCGAGCATGGCCTCAAGGGCCCCAACCATTCTGTCGTGACTGCCTGTTCGACGGGCGCCCACGCAATCGGCGATGCCGCGCGGCTCATCGCGCTGGACGATGCCGACGTCATGGTGGCGGGCGGCGCTGAATCTGCCATCTGCCGGATCGGCATCGCGGGCTTTGCGGCCTGTCGCGCGCTCTCCACCGGCTTCAACGACACACCGGAACGCGCTTCGCGGCCTTACGACCGCGACCGCGACGGATTCGTCATGGGCGAAGGCGCTGGCGTCGTCGTTCTCGAAGAGTACGAGCACGCCAAGGCGCGCGGTGCGAAGATTTACGGAGAAGTCGCCGGCTACGGCCTTTCCGGCGATGCCTATCATATCACGGCCCCGCCGGAAGATGGCGACGGCGGCTTTCGTTCCATGCAGGCCGCGCTCAAGCGTGCCGGCATCACGCCCTCGGACCTCGATTATGTGAATGCGCATGGCACCTCGACCATGGCCGACACGATCGAACTTGGTGCGGTGACGCGCCTTCTCGGCAACGCTGTCGAAAAGGTCTCGATGTCGTCGACCAAATCCTCGATCGGCCACCTCCTCGGCGCCGCCGGCGCGGTGGAGGCGATCTTCTGCCTGCTGGCAATGCGCGACAGCATTCTGCCGCCCACGATCAATCTCGACAATCCGGCAGCCGACACGCTGATCGATCTTGTGCCAAACGAAGCGCGCAAGAAGGAAGTAAACTACGCCCTCAGCAATTCCTTCGGCTTTGGCGGCACCAACGCGTCGCTGGTGATGAAAAAGGTCGATGGTTGACGGGCGACGGCAACACCCCTGCTGCGTCTGAGAACGAGAGCGGGACGTCTCGACCGGAGAATGCAACCGATCCCCACGCGGGAAAGCCGCGCAAGCGGCTTTTCCGCATTCTCATCGTCGCGGCGATCTGCCTCCCTCTGTTCGGCGCCCTGCTGGCGGGCACCATCTTTCTGTATGGGAAATACCGTTTCGAGGCCGCAGGCCCCCACAGTGAGCCACGCATCGTGATGCTCGAGCCGGGGCTCGGCGTACGCGCCATTGCCGCGCGGCTCGATAAGGCGGGCGTCATTAGCGATCCCGTGATCTTTCTCGCCGGCGTGCGCCTGAACCGCGCTGAAAGCGGCCTCAAGGCAGGTGAGTACGAAATACCCCCCCACGCCAGCATGGCGACTATCCTGCGCATCCTGCGCGAGGGGCGATCCATCCTCCATCGGCTTACCATCCCGGAGGGCCTTACCAGCGAGCAGATCATGCTGCTGGTCGAAGCCAACCCGGTGCTCGTGGGGGATATGCCGACGATGCCGCCTGAGGGGTCACTCCTGCCCGAGACCTATAGTTTCACTCGCGGGGCGACGCGGAAGGAAATCGTGTCGCAAATGAAGGCGGCGGCGGACGCGATGCTGGTGGAGCTATGGGACAAGCGCGCGGAAAATCTGCCTTTTGATACGCCTGAAGAAGCCGTCATCCTGGCCTCCATCGTCGAGAAGGAAACAGGCGTCGCCTCCGAGAGACCGCGTGTGGCTGCCGTTTTCGTCAACCGCCTCAACAAGTCGATGCGGCTTCAGTCCGATCCGACGA
>JAGUWA010000028.1 GCA_020062605.1 Parvibaculum sp.
CAGTCCCGAAATGCGCAGCCGCGTACCGCGGCCCGCGGCGGATGCGATCTCCACCTCGAGACCGAGAAGCCCGGCGAGACGGCGCACAATGGCGAGGCCGAGGCCGAGGCCCTCCGCCTTGGGCACACCCCCGCTTTCGGCGCGGTAGAACTCGTCGAAGATGTGTTGCAGGTCCTGCTCCGCGATGCCGGGACCGTTATCGGCAATCTCCAGCGCGGCGCGGTCCCCCTCGCGGCGGGCGACGATCCGCACATTCGATCCGGGCGCATATTTCAGCGCGTTGGAGAGGATGTTCTGGATCATGGTGGAGAGGAGGGCGGGATCGGTATCGACCCAGATATCCGCCGTTTCCATCTCCAGCGTGCCGCCGCTGTCGACCGCGGCGTCCGCGTTCTGCCGGAGGATGCCGCGCAGAAACGCCTCGAGCGCGAAGCGTTCGGACCGGGGTTCGATGCCGCCGACATCGAGACGCGAAATGTCGAGCAGCGACCCGAGAAGACGGCTCACCGACCGGGCGGCATTGTCGATGCTCGTCACATGCTGCCGCGCCTCGGCCTCGAGATCGAGATCGCGCAGGCAGGCGGTGAAGAGCCCTATGGCGTGAATGGGCTGGCGCAGGTCGTGGCTGGCATGAGCGAGAAAACGCGACTTGGAAAGGTTTGCTTCCACCGCCTCGTGCCGCGCGTCTTCCAGTTCGGCGGCCATGTCGGTGATCTCGGCGAGCTTCGCGTCGAGCGAGCGCGTGAGATCGACATTGGCGCGGATGAAACGGAACATGCGGATGGCGAGGATGGAGAGCACGCCCGCATAGAGCATGATCATGCTGAAGACTGTCCCGCCGAAAATGCCCGGATCGTGCAAGACATGCGCAAAGCCGAGCAGCGGCACGGAGGTCCAGAGGCTGACGAAGCAGGAGCGCGGCAGCACATGCTGGGAGGAGACTGCGCCGAGCGCGGTGCCGCCCAGCGCCAGCGAATAGACGAGCATGAGGTGAAACTCGCCCGTCGCCGTGCCGAAGGCCCCGAGCCCCCAGGCGATGCCGACAAGAGCGGTGAGGGCCGTATGGGCGAGGCCGTAGGGGCGAGCTTCGTCGTCATCCACCGGACGACGATGCGTGTAACGCCATGCGAGAGCGGCCAAGCCCGCGGAAAAGGCGCACATGGCGGCGTACCAGACGAAGGGCCAGACTTCCCCCGGCCGGACATAGACGAGCAGCGCCATCACTGCGGTGACGACGCCGATATGGACGAGCCATGCCTGGAAGCTCAGATCGAAGAGATAGTCGAGCTGCCATTTCTCGGCGCGGCTCGCGGCACGAAGCTGTTCGACGATCATGCAGCTCCCCCTTTCCATCATCAGACCCACCGCGCCATCCCAGCCCGCGCGGCGGCAGCATGTCAACCACGACGGAATAGTTCCAAGCTCTGCGCGCAGTCGGCTGCCGGGTCGTAGCCATGATCGCCATAGCCGCCGGACCGGGCCGCCGCCTCGTCCTTCCCTTGCAGGCGCAGGCGATCGCGAAAGGAACGTGTATCCTTCGGCTTCGCCGTTTCGGGCGCAGCCTCCGCCTTAGGTGCGGCGGCGACTGGAGCGGATGTTGCCGGCACAGCAAGCTTTGCTTCTTCTCTCTGCTTCGTCGTACGGAAGGCGTTTTGATATTCGATCAGTTCCGCATCCAGGATCACGTCCTCGATGCCGGATACGGCGTCATGCTCCATATTCCGCCAGGTCGCGTAGCCCGGAAAGTGATGCCAGAGATCGTCGTAAACCGCGACGAGATCGTCCTGCGTCGCGGTCGCGGGATCGAGGTGACCGTGCCAGGGCGCGAAGAAGGCGGCATAGGCCCCGCCCGGAATCTCCGTGTCGAAGCCTTCGAGCCAGCCTTTCATGTGCAGCGGCAGAAGATGTGTCAACTCGTAGTCGAGCATGGCGAGCGTCAGCAGGCGAAGCTGTTTCGAGATCGCCTCCGCCGCCACGCCGCGCTTGCGCATCGACGCGCCGACATCGGCCAGCAGTTTCTCGCGCAGAGCATGAAGATCGCGCCAATCCGTCTCGCTCCAGTTCAATACTTCCGGGTCGAGCTTTTCATAGCGCGGCGCGATGCGGGCGACATGGTCCAGGGCGGCGGGGTAATCGGCGGATGTGATCTGCATGCTGGTGCCACTCATGGTGCGCAGATCCGTTTGCCATTCACCTCGCAGGGATATTTGAACTGTGATCGTTTTTCGTCCAGATGGATTGTGTTGCTTGGCCCGTTCCCAATGTAGTTCCCGCCCGTGTCGGCATAGGCGTTGTATCCGCCATAGGTCTGCTGCACCATTTGGTTGATGCTCGCGGTAATGCTGTTCCAGCCGCCGTCGCTTTCGCCATAGGGGCGGTGAACGTC
>JAGUWA010000373.1 GCA_020062605.1 Parvibaculum sp.
TCGGCTATGGCGGCGGCTGGCTCATCCGCCATGCCGTGCGCGCCGGCCGGATGACGCCCCTCTTCCAGCGTCTTTCGGCGCCCGCGCTCGCCATCATCGCCTATGCGGGCGCGGAGGCGATTGCGGGCAACGGTTTCATCGCCGCCTTCGTGGCGGGGCTCATGGTGCCGCTCACGCTTCACCGCGACAAGCCGGCGCAGCGGCTGGAGGAATTCGCCGAAGCCGAAGCGAGCATCCTCACCTCCGCTCTCTTCTTTCTCTTCGGGGCGCTGATCCTGCCCCTGGGCGTGCCGCTGTGGGACATGACCGACCTTCTCTATGCGGTGCTGAGCCTGACCCTGATCCGCATGCTGCCTGTCGCGCTCTCCTTGCTCGGGGCAGGGCTCGGCGCGGGCGCGGCCGCGCTTCTTGCCTGGTTCGGGCCGCGGGGCATCGCTTCCGTGCTCTACCTCCTCCTCGTCATGCAGTCGCTGGGCGGCGATACGCCCGGCCGGCTCGTTTCGGTCGTATCGCTGACCGTGCTCATTTCGATTTTCGTTCACGGCATTTCGGCGGCTCCCCTCGCCACTCTCTATTTCCGGATTTCCGGGCAAGGGGAACGGGAACCGCGCGGCTGAGTTATGTCGCAATCCGGTCAAAATCCGGGCTTAGTGAATCCAGGGCTTTCAGGATTTGGGGCAACCAGCCAATCGAAAGGCAGACCGATGAAAAGAACCGGAGTTTTCCTTGCGGCCCTTGCGATGAGCGCGCTTGGCGCCGCGCCCGCCTTCGCCGCCAATGTCTACGAGACGCTGAAGAGCAATCCGCAATTTTCGACGCTGACGAAGATCATCGAGGCGAACGACCTCAAGTTCCGCTACACGGAGGGCAGCATCACCGTTTTTGCCCCGACGGACGAGGCGCTGGCAAACCAGCCCGGCGGCATCGACGACATGCTTTCCGGCGACAATCCGAGCAACAAGGAGAATGTGCGCGCGCTGCTGCTCTACAGCATCGTCAGCGGCCGCCATACGCCCGCGCAGCTCGAAGGCAAGGTGACGGAAGCAACGACGCTGCAGCGCGGCAAGGTGAAGATCGACGGCACGCAGACGCCGATCCACTACGGACATTCGCAATTCGGCGCGAATGTCTCGGGCGATGCGATCGAGGCATCGAACGGCGTCATCATTCCGGTCGACGCGCTGCCGATCCCCGTCTTCGACGAGGAGACGCCGAAGGTGCCTGCCGCCCAATAAGGGCTGGCGTCAGACGTTGTAGCTCTCGGAGAGCTGCTGCTTGATCTCGCGCGGGGTGAGCTGGGTGTAGTCCTTGTTCACCTCGCCAAGCAGCTTCTCCTTCGTTTCGGCGGAGAGAAGCGGACGCAGGTTGCCGAGCATCTCCGGCGGCGCAACGAGGATCAGATTGTCGAAAGCGCCGTTTCGCGCCTTTGCCTTCAGCACTTCCGCGACCTCGCGCGCAAAATCGCGTTTTGCCTGTTCGTGCCAGTCGGCGGGCGGCTCATAGGCCGAGCGGCGGTTGCCGACGCTCTCGAACGTGCGGCCCGGCTTGTCCGTTCCCTGCTCGCGCGTGGGCGGATTGGGGATGGTGAGTTCCGGCATGGCGACGGTCGGATCCGCGTTCCGCTTCTCGCTGGCGAGAAACCGGCAAACGCCACCATCGGTCACGACGATCCAGATACGCTTCGGCTGCATGGACACCTCCGCTGGCTTACCCCCAAGACATAGTGGCGGAAGCAGCGGCGGCAAGATAGCCCTGCGGGGAGGCTGCGCGGAAAAGCCTCAGCCTTCCTTCTTCTTTTCGAGCGGGGGAACGACGCGGATGTGCAGTTCCTTGAGCTGTTTCGGCTCGACCTCGGAGGGCGCCTGCATCAGGAGGTCCTGCGCCTGCTGGTTCATCGGGAACATGGTCACTTCGCGCAGGTTCTCGACGCCCGCGAGCAGCATCACCATGCGGTCGATGCCGGGCGCGAGACCGCCATGCGGCGGTGCGCCGTACTTGAAGGCGTTCAGCATGCCGCCGAACTTCGTCTCGACCACGGACTTGTCGTAACCCGCAATCTCGAAGGCCTTGTACATGACGTCCGGCTTGTGGTTCCGCACGGCGCCGGAGGAAAGCTCGACGCCGTTGCAGACGATGTCGTACTGGAAGGCGGTGATGCCGAGAATTTCGTCGGCGTCGTCCTTGTCGAGCGCGAGGAACCTGTCGAGCTGGTAGTTCGGCATGGAAAAGGGATTGTGCGAGAAGTCGATCTTCTTCTCGTCCTCGTTCCATTCATACATCGGGAAGTCGACGATCCAGCAGAACTTGAA
>JAGUWA010000275.1 GCA_020062605.1 Parvibaculum sp.
GAAGCGCTTCGCCGCGCGGGCGCGCTCGCAAAGGGGGCGACGGCTTATGTGAGCCTCGAACCCTGTTCGCATCACGGCAAGACGGGTCCTTGCGCCGAGGCGCTGATCGAGGCGGGTATCGCGCGCGTCGTCGGGACGATCAGCGACCCCAATCCGGCGGTCGCCGGTCGCGGCTTCGCGATGTTGCAGGCGAAGGGCGTCGAGGTAACGGAGAATGTATGCGCGGCGGACGCCTATTACATCAATGAAGGTTTCTTTCTCACCATGTCGGAGCGGCGGCCGCTCGTCACGCTCAAGATTGCGAGTTCGCTCGATGGGCGGACGGCGACGCATGACGGCCACAGCCGCTGGATCACCGGTGAGGCATCGCGGTACAGGGGGCATCTCCTGCGCGCGACGCATGACGCGATCCTGGTCGGCAGCGCGACTGCGATCGTCGACGATCCGGAACTCACCTGCCGTTTGCCGGGGCTTGAGGAGCGCTCGCCAATCCGCATCGTGGCGGACGGCAGATTGCGCCTGCCACTGACATCGAAGCTCGTGCGCGACGCGCGCAACGCCCGAGTGTGGCTATTGACGCTGCCTGGTGGCGACGAAAGCCGCCGCAAGGCTTTCGAAGAGTGTGGGGTCACCCTTATCGATGTAGATCCGGACAAAGGCGGCGCCATGAACATGCGGGGCGCGATGGAGGCGCTTGCGGCGCGCGGGGTGACGCGCATTCTCGTGGAGGGCGGCGCGCGGCTTGCCGCATCTCTTGTCCGGGACCATCTCGTTGACCGCATCGAGTGGTTTCAGGCGCCGAAGGTGATCGGCGGTGACGGCTATCCCGCCATTGCCGCGCTCGGCATCAGGAAGCTCGATGAGGCACCTGGCTTCGTTTTGCGAGAGACGACGCCTGTGGATGGCGACACGGTCGCAAGCTTCGTGCGCGGGAGCTGAAACATGTTCACCGGGATCATCACCGATGTGGGGCGCATCCGTGCCGTCGAGAAACGCGGCGACACGCGGTTCATCATTGAGACAGTCTATGATCCGGCAACCATCGATCTTGGCGCTTCCATTGCCTGTTCCGGCTGCTGCCTGACCGTGATCGAAAAGGGCAGCGACGCCGGGGGCAACTGGTTCGCCGTCGATGTGTCGCAGGAGTCGCTCGATTGCACTACGCTCGGCACCTGGACCGAGGGGACGAAGATCAACCTCGAGCGCGCGCTCAAGGCTGGAGACGAACTTGGCGGGCATATCGTGAGCGGGCATGTGGATGGGGTCGGGCGGATCGTCGAGATAAGGCCGGAGGGTGATTCCATGCGCTTCACGTTCGAAGCGCCGGAAGGACTTGGCCGGTTCATCGCTCCGAAGGGATCGGTGACGCTCAATGGCACATCGCTCACCGTCAACGAGGTCGAAGACCCGAAATCCGGCACAAATGCCAGGGGAACGCGCTTCGGCGTCAACATCATCCCCCATACCCAGGCGGTCACGACCTGGGGGCTGGCGAAAGCGGGCGATCCCGTTAATCTTGAAATAGACATGCTGGCCCGCTATGTCGCGCGGCTGGTTCAGAAGGATTGAGACCCGTGTACAAGGAATACCTTTCCCCCATCGAGGACGTCATCGAGGACGCGCGCAACGGCAAGATGTTCATTCTCGTCGATGCGGAGGAGCGCGAGAACGAAGGCGACCTCGTTATTCCGGCACAGATGTGCACGCCGGAAGCCGTCAATTTCATGGCGAAATACGGGCGTGGCCTGATTTGTCTCACGCTGACGGGCGAACGCTCGAAGCAACTCAACCTGCAGCTCATGTCGTCGACGAACCAGTCGCGTCATCAGACAGCCTTCACCGTGTCGATCGAGGCGCGCGAGGGTATCTCGACGGGCATCTCGGCACATGACCGCGCGCATACGGTGTCGGTGGCGATCGATCCCACGAAGGGCGCGACGGATATCGTGTCGCCGGGACATGTGTTCCCGCTCGTCGCGCGAGACGGTGGCGTGCTGGTGCGCGCCGGGCATACGGAAGCGGCGGTCGACATAGCGCGTCTTGCGGGGCTTTATCCCGCTGGTGTCATCTGCGAGATCATGAACGACGACGGCACGATGGCGCGCCTTCCCGATCTCGTGCAGTTCGCACAACTCCATGGTCTCAAGATCGCGACGATTGCCGATCTTATTGCCTATCGCCGCCGCTACGACAACTTCATCCATCGTGCCATCGAAACGGAACTCGACAGCGACTTCGGTGGCGAATTCAAGCTGATGGTCTATCTGAACACGATCGAATATGCCGAACATATCGCGCTGGTGAAGGGCGATATTTCGGGTCCCGAACCGGTATTGGTGCGGGTGCATGCGATCAACGTGTTCGACGATATTCTTGGCGCCACGGGGCCACGCTCGAACCTTCTGAAGGAGTCCATGCGGATCATTTCCGAAGAGGGGCGCGGCGTTATCGTTCTTATTCGCGATACGACGGCGACGGTCGTTTCCGACATGCTCCTTCGCAAGGGCGAGAGCGGCGACCATGAGATGCCGCGGCGGCTGCGCGAATACGGTGTCGGCGCCCAGATTTTGCTGGACCTCGGCATTCATGACATGGTCCTGCTGTCCGACACGGATCGAAGCATCGTTGGTCTGGAAGGATATGGGCTTCGGGTCGTCGGACAGCGCCCGCTCAGGCGGGCTGGCGGCGTCGTGTCGCGCGCGAAGGAGACGACATCGTGACAACAGAACCGCACATCCTGATTATCGAAGCGCGCTTTTACGAAGACCTTGCAGACGAACTTGCGCGAGGCGCGATAGAGGCGCTGGAAGCACGCGGCGCGACGTGGCAGCGCGCACCGGTGCCGGGTGTTCTCGAGATTCCAGCCGCCGTGAGATATGCTATCGATGCAATGGCGCATGGTGGATTTACCAAGAAGATCGACGGCTTTGTGGCGCTTGGCTGCGTCATTCGCGGCGAGACGACGCATTACGACATCGTCTCGAACGAATCCGCGCGGGCGCTCATGTATCTTGCCGTGGACCGCTCCCTGGCGCTCGGCAATGGTATTCAGACAGTCGAGAACGAGGCCCAGGCCTGGGCTCGCGCCAAGGTAAGCGAAAAGAACAAGGGTGGCGGTGCTGCCAATGCCTGTCTCGACATGATCGAGCTCAAACGCAGTTTCGGTGCCTGACGCCGATCGAGGTTTATCGAAGAAGATGGCGATTCCCGCACAGCCTGCATCCGACGGCAGTCTCGATCACAAGGCTCGTTCCGCCGCGCGCCTCGGCGCCGTGCA
>JAGUWA010000325.1 GCA_020062605.1 Parvibaculum sp.
CGATCCTCGGCGACCGGCTCGGCATCCTCACGAATGGCGGCGGCGTCGGCGTGCTCGCGACGGACTTCCTCATCGACGAAGGGGGCAGGCTTGCGGAAATCTCGGAAGAGACCATCGCCGGGCTCGACGCCGTTCTGCCGCGCACCTGGAGCCGCGCCAATCCTGTCGACATCATCGGCGATGCGGGCGCCGAGCGATATGCGCGCGCCATGGAAGCGCTTCTGAAGGACAAGGCCGTCGACGCTGTCCTCGTCATGAATTGTCCGACTGCGGTCGTGAACAATCTTTCCGCCGCGCATGCGGTGATCGAGGCGGCGGAGGCGTCCAGCAAGCCCGTCTTCACGAACTGGCTCGGCGACAAGGGTGCACGCGCCGCTCGCGAGGCCTTTCAGACGCATCGCATTCCGACCTACGAGACGCCGACAGGCGCGGTGCGGGCCTTCATGCTGCATGTCCGGCACGACCGGAACCAGCGTCTCCTGCTCGAAATTCCGCCGGCGGGTCCGGCACAGCCCGAACGCGATCTCGAAAGGGCGCGTTCGCTGGTCGAAACCGCGCTGCGCGAGAACCGCGAATGGTTGAGCGAGGCGGAGGCGAAGTCTCTCCTCGCCGCTTACGGTATTCCGGTCGTCGATACGCGCATCGTCTCTTCCGCCGCCGAGGCCGCGCGGGTGGCCGACGAGCTCGGCTATCCCGTTGCATTGAAGATTCTCTCACCCGACATCACCCACAAGAGCGATGTTGGCGGTGTGGCGCTCGGGCTCGAAAATGCGGATGCGGTTTCGGAGGCGGCCTCGCGCATGATCGCGCGCATCACCCATCTCTGCCCCGGCGCGGAACTCGAAGGCTTCACCGTGCAGCAGATGGTGAGCAAGCCGGACGCCTTCGAGCTTATTCTCGGCATTGTGGACGATGCCACTTTTGGTCCCGTCATCCTGTTCGGTCAGGGCGGCACGGCAGTCGAAGTCGTGCGCGACAAGGCGATGGCGCTGCCGCCGCTCAACCGGGTTCTGGCGAAGGATCTCATTTCGCGCACGCGCGTCTCGCGCCTCCTCGAAGGCTATCGTGGCCGTCCGCCCGCTGATTTCACGGCGATCGAAACCGCGCTGATGGCGCTCGGCGATATCGCGGCGGACAATCCGGAAGTGGCCGAGCTCGACATCAATCCGCTCTGGGCGGACGAGAAGGGCATCGTCGCGCTCGATGCGCGCGTACGCATCCTGCCCGCCAAGAGCAAAGGCACGGCACGGTTCGCGATCCGGCCCTATCCCGTTTCGCTCGAAGGCGAGCTTGAAGACCGCGAAGGCCGCCGCTACCGGTTGCGCCCGATCAAGCCGGAGGACGCGCCGCTGATCGACGATCTGCTTGCCCATACCGATCCGGAGGATGTGCGTCTGCGCTTCCTCTCGCCGCTCAGAAAACTTCCCCGCCAGCTCGCCGCGCGCCTCACCCAGATCGACTACGACCGCGAGATGGCCTTCGTCGTCTTCACGGATGAGACCTGCGCGGAAGCGGCCGGCGTCGGCCGTCTGTCGGAAGACCCGAACCGGGAGCGCGCCGAATTTGCCATTCTCGTGCGTAGCGATTTCCACGGGCACGGGCTCGGATACTCGCTCATGCAGGAACTCATTGCCTATGCGCGCAGGCGTGGCATCGGCGAGATTTTCGGGCATGTGCTTCGCGAGAACCGCAGCATGCTCGACATGTGCGACGATCTCGGTTTCACGCGCCATTCGATCGCGGACGATCCGACGCTGATCGAAACGCGGCTCAAACTCTCCTGAAAAAGCAAGAAGGGGCGCTCACTGGCGCCCCTTCGCATATCCGTTCGGGATGTCTTAGTCGGCGGCGGTCGCGAGATTGCCCTCGAGCGTCTTCGCGCCCTTGGCCGGTGCCGAAATCTCGATCCGGCGCGGCTTCAGCGCTTCGGGCACGCGCCGCACGAGGTCCACATGAAGGAGCCCGTTCTCGAGATGGGCGCCCTGCACCTCGACATGATCGGCAAGCTGGAAGCGGCGTTCGAAGCTGCGGCCGGCAATACCGCGATAGAGATAGTTGGTCTCTTCGGGCTCGGCGCGCTTGCCGCTGATGGTGAGCACGTTCTGCTTCACCTCGATGTCGAGATCATCCTGGCCGAATCCGGCAACCGCAACGGTGATGCGGTAGTCGTTTTCGCTCGTCCGCTCGATATTGTAGGGCGGATAGGTGGGGCTCGTGTCCTGCGTCACGGAATCGAGCAGCGACTGGAGCTGGTCGAAGCCGACGGTCGAACGGTAAAGGGGGGAAAAGTCGAATCCACGCATGAGTCACATCCTCTTCAAGCGATGTTGCCGATAGGGACAGACAGCGTTTTCACCGCCCTCAGGCCGGTGGCTGCTTCCCGGCCGGGCCCGTTTCTCCGGCGCCCGGTTTCGTTTATTTGGGAATTTCGCCTTCGCGCTTCAAGATGGGTATAAGGTCCCGGACGGCGGCGAAAGCCGCGGGCTTGCGGAGGGGAAAATGATGAGGAAACTGTTTTCCGGGGTGCTTCTGGGCGCGGCGCTCGTGCTGTCTGGCGCGGCTGCGGGCGCGGCTCGGGCGGAGGAGGCGGGCGTGA
>JAGUWA010000365.1 GCA_020062605.1 Parvibaculum sp.
CAGCTCGACATCGGCGGCGCGGGCGACAAGCGGCACCGTCCAGCCCTGCAGGACCAGCGAAACAAGAACGATCACATAGGCGATGCTGAAAAGTGTCTCAGCGCCTTCGACGCCGGAGAGGACAGGGATCGTGCCGAGAAAGATCGGGACGGCACCGCGCAGGCCGACCCAGGACACGAAAGCCGTCTCCTTCGGGCTGAAGCGGAAGGGCGCCAGGCACAGCCAGACCGCGGCGGGGCGCGCGACGAGGATGAGAATGAGCGCGACCGCGAGCGCCGGAAAGAACAGTGGCAGAAGCGCGGACGGCGTGACCAGCAGACCCATCATCAGGAACATGCATATCTGCGACAGCCAGGCGACGCCGTCCGAGAAACGAGATATCTCGCTCGTTGCGCGGTGTGGATTGTTGCCGATGGTAAAGCCGACGATGTAGACCGCGAGGAACCCGCTCGCTTCCGCCACCTGCGCCAGCGCAAAGACGAGAAGCGCCAGCGCGCCTGCGAGGATCGGGTAAAGGCCGGACGAAAGCTGCAGCCGGTTCACCGCCCGCAACACCAGCGCGCCGCCCGCAACGCCGAAGAGAACGCCGCCCAGCATCTGCCAGAGGAAATCGAGCAGGAAGCCGGCGGCATCTTCCCAATCGGCAATGCTGTGGCTTGCGGTGGCAAGGCCGACAAGCGCGAGGGTCAGGAAGATCGCCATCGGATCGTTGATGCCGGATTCGACCTCAAGCGTCGCGGCGACGCGCGCCTTCAGGCGAAGGCCGCGCAAATGGAGGAGGAAAAAGACCGCGGCCGCGTCCGTCGAGCCGACGATCGCGCCGAGCAGGAAAGCTTCCGCCCAGCCGAGCCCGAAGAGATATTTCGCTGCAAGACCGGTGATCCCCACCGTCAGAACGACGCCGACGGTGGCGAGAGCGAGGCTCGGCCCAAAGGCACGGTTCAGCGCGTCGCGATGCGTGCGCAGGCCGCCGTCGAAAAGGATAAGCGCCAGTGCGAAGGAGCCGACCAGATAGGCAACGGCGAAATCGTCGAAGACGATGCCGCCTGGACCGTCCTCGCCCGCCAGCATGCCGAAAGCGAGGAAGACAAGCAGCAACGGCGCGCCGATCCGCGAGGACAGAACACCCGCAAAAATCGAGAACGTGATCAGACCCGCTGAAACCAGAATGATCTGGTTGGCAAAATCCATGCGACGACACCAATGCTCATGCGGGTCCCGCCGACTGCAGGGCCGAGTGCATGGGCATTGCGGCCAATCGGAACAGAAATCCCTCGAATCGCGAAAAAGCGCTGCGGACGAGTGTACCCCAAGGAGCAGGGGATTGCCCGCGCCAGCTGCGGTTCCGCTGTTCGCAGATACGCAGGCGACGCTGACAAATTGTCTGTGACGGCGCGCGACATTGCCCCTATTCTCAGGGGAAACAGGCAGCATCGCCGAAAACAATAAATGGAGGAATGGGGATGGATCTCGCCATGCGGCCCGAGGATGTCGCGTTTCGCGACGAAGTGCGGGCTTTTCTCAAGGAAAACCTGACGGACGACCTGAAGGCCCATGCGCGGCTGACGCCGGGTATTCTGGCCGACCAGGACCTGCGCGTCGAATGGCTGAAACGGCTCCACAAGCGTGGATGGGCCGCACCGAGCTGGCCGAAGCAGTATGGCGGGGCCGGTTGGAACGTGATGCAGCGTTTCATCTGGGCGTCCGAATGCGCTGCCGCCGGCGCGCCCGTGAGCTCCAACATGGGCCTCAGCATGGTAGGCCCGACGCTGATGGGACATGGCACGGACGAGCAGAAGGCCCATTACCTGCCGCGCATCCTCGACGGGACCGACTGGTGGTGCCAGGGCTATTCGGAGCCCGGGTCGGGGTCAGACCTTGCAAGCCTGCAATGCCGCGCGACATCCGACGGCGACGATTACATCATCAACGGCACCAAGCTCTGGACGACGGGCGCGCATCAGTCGAACAAGATGTTCTGCCTCGTGCGTACCGATCCCAATGCCGCGAAGAAGCAGGAAGGCATTTCGTTCATCCTGATCGACGAATTCCCCGCCGAGGGCATCAAGATCGATCCGATCATCACGCTTGCGGGCGATCACGAGGTGAACCAGGTCTTCTTCGACGACGTGCGCGTGCCGAAGAAGAACCGCGTCGGCGCCGAAAACAATGGCTGGACGGTTGCCAAGTACCTGCTCGAATTCGAGCGCGGCGGCGCGGCGCATGGCGCGAACCTGCGCAATGCGCTGAACAAACTGCGTGTGGTGGCAAGCACCGAACACAGCAGCGACGGCTCGAAGCTGATCGACGATCCGGCTTTCCGGCGCAAGCTCGACGAAACCGATGTGGAAGTGACGGCGGTGGAATTCACCGAGCACCGCATCATGTCGCAGCTCTCCAACGGACAGAACCCGGGCGCGGCCGCCTCGATCATCAAGCTCCGGGGCGCGGACACCAATCAGAAGATCACCGAACTGGCCGTGGAGGCGATTGCCTATTACGCGCAGCCGGACCTGATGGAAGCCCGAACCTGGGGCGCAAACGTGCCGCCGGTCGGGCCGGACCACACGCTGATGGTCGTGCCGAAATTTCTCAATGCGCGCGCGCAGACGATTTTCGGCGGATCGAACGAGGTTCAGCGCAACATCATGGCGAAGGCCGTGCTGGGGCTCTGAGCCTCAGCCTCCGGCCACCGCTTCCGGGCAGAAAAAGCAACATGAACCTCGACCTGACGCCGGCGGACGCCGCTTTCCGCGACGAAGTGCGCGCCTTTCTCGACGAGAACCTGACGCCGGAACTGGCGCAGGCGGGCAAGCTCACGACATCGGTCTTCACCGACAAGGAGTGGAATCTCGCCTGGCAGAAAGTGCTCTACAAGAAAGGCTGGGTCGCGCCGAACTGGCCGGTCGAATATGGCGGGACGGGCTGGACCGAGATGCAGAAGTATATCTGGGCGTCCGAATGCACACGCTATGGCACGCCGAACCTCTCGCCCATGGGGCTTCGCATGTGCGGGCCCATGCTGATGAAGTTCGGCACGAAGGAACAGAAGGATTACTACCTGCCGCGCATGCTGGCGGGCGAAGACTACTGGTGCCAGGGCTATTCGGAGCCGGGCGCGGGATCGGACCTCGCCTCGCTGCAGCTGAAGGCGGTGAGCGACGGCGACGATTATGTGCTGAACGGCATCAAGATCTGGACCACGCATGCGCATTTCGCGAACATGATGTTCTGCCTTGTGCGCACGGATGCGAGCGGCAAGCCGCAGCAGGGCATCACGTTCCTTCTCCTCGACATGACGACGCCCGGCATCACGGTCGAGCCGATCATCACGCTCGCGGGCGAGCATGAAGTGAACCAGGTTTTCTTCGACGATGTACGCGTGCCGAAGAAGAACCGCGTCGGCGAGGAAAGCGAGGGCTGGACGGTCGCGAAGTATCTTCTCGAATTCGAACGCGGCGGCGCCTTCGCGGCTTCGCTCGAAGTCGGCATCGAAAAGATCAGGGAGGTTGCGGCGAGCGAGCGGTCCGGCGACGGGAAGCGCCTCATCGACGACGCGACATTCGCACGCAAGATCGCCGAGGCCGCCATCGAGGTGAAGGCAATGGAGATGACGGAGCACCGCGTGATGGCGGAGCTTGCAGGCGGCAAGAATCCCGGCCCTGCCTCCTCCATGCTCAAGACGCGCGGCACGGAAATGCGCCAGCGCCTCGACGAAATCGCCATCGAGACCATCGCCTTTTATGCAGGCGTGGATCAGCACGAGGCGCGGCTGCCGGGATCGAATGTTGAACCCGTGGGCCCGGCGGAGGGCATGGTCTTCATGCCGACCTATCTCAACAACCGGGCGGCGTCCATCTATGGCGGCTCGAACGAGGTTCAGCGCGGCATCATGGCGAAGCTGGTGCTGGGGCTTTAGGTCTTCCGCGCGATCAGCAGCGTCGTCGTCTGGGTAAAGATCGTTTCGTCGTTCTGGTTCATCAGGATGTGGCGGTTCTTCACGACGCCCCGGTCGGGCTTCGAGGAGGATGGCTTCGTCTCGATGCATTCGATGACGAGGCGGAGGATGTCGCCGAGTTTGGCCGCCTTCAGGAAACGCACCTCATCATAACCGAGCGCGCCGATCACCGCCGTCTCCTCGGGCAGGCGCGATGCGAGCCAGAGCACGACCGCCTGCACATGCGTGCCGCAGGCCGTCAACGTGCCGTAGATGGATTTCGCGGCGGCGGCTTCATCGATGTGGAAGGGCTGCGGGTCCCACTTCGTCGCGAAGGAGACGATTTCGTCCTTCGTCATCTCATAGCGCGCGGGAATGTCGTGGCGCTCGCCCACAACAAAATCGTCGAAGTAACGCATGTGGTTCCTCCCGTTTTCTTCAGCATACATGCCGTGAAGAGCGGCGCGAAGAAAGCAAGACGTGGATGGCCCGGACAAGCCGGGCCATGACGTTTAGCGGTGGAAAGGAAAAAGGCCCGTGAATTGCTCCACGGGCCTTCAATTTTCAGACGCTTCGAATTACGCGAATTCGAAGAGACCGGCAGCGCCCATGCCGCCACCGATGCACATGGTGACCACGCCGTACTTCACATTCTGGCCGGCCTGCTTGCGGCGGCGGCCTTCGAGCAGGATGTGGCCGGTGCAGCGCGCGCCGGTCATGCCGAAGGGGTGACCGATGGCAATGGAGCCGCCATTGACGTTGTACTTCTCCGGATCAATGCCGAGGCGGTCGCGGCTGTAGAGGCACTGGCTCGCGAAAGCTTCATTGAGCTCCCAGAGGTCGATGTCGTCGATCTTCAGGCCGTGACGGTCGAGGAGGCGCGGGATCGCGAAGACCGGGCCGATGCCCATTTCGTCGGGCTCGCAGCCCGCGACCGCGAAGCCGCGGAAGACACCGAGAATGTCGGAGCCGTTCTTTTCGGCTTCCTTGCGCTCCATCAGCACGACGGCGGCGGCGCCGTCGGAAAGCTGCGAGGCGTTACCAGCGGTGACGTATTTGCCTTCCTTCACCTTCTGGCCGTTCTTGAAGACGGGCTTCAGACCCTGAAGCGACTCGAGCGTCGTTTCCGGGCGGTTGCACTCGTCCTTCTCGACGACATAGTCGACCAGCGATTCCTCGCCCGTCTCCTTGTTCACGACCTTCATCTTGGTCTTCATCGGGACGATCTCGTCCTTGAAGATGCCATTCTGCTGCGCGGCGGCAATGCGCTGCTGGCTGCGGAGCGCGTATTCGTCCTGGTACTCGCGGGAGACGCCATAGCGCTCTGCCACGATTTCGGCGGTCTCGATCATCGCCATCCAGAGCTCGGGCTTTTCCTGCATGAGCTTCTCTTCGGTCAGGCGATTGATGTTCTGGCCACCCATCTGAACAAGCGAGATCGACTCAACGCCTGCACCGATGGCGCAGGGAACGCCTTCGTTGACGATGCGGCCGGCGGCCATGGCGATCGTCTGGAGGCCCGAGGAGCAGAAGCGGTTGACCGTGGTGCCGGACGTCGTGACCGGGCAGCCCGCCCAGATCGCCGCGAGGCGGCCGACATTCATGCCGGTCGCGCCTTCGGGGGCGCCGCAGCCCATGAGC
>JAGUWA010000069.1 GCA_020062605.1 Parvibaculum sp.
ACCGTCTCCGGCAGCCCCGCCAGCAGCGCCGACATGCGCGCGACGTTGCGGTTATCCTCGCCCGCCTGGTTCGCGCAGCCGAAGATCACATCGTCCACCCGTTCCCAGTTCACATCCGGATTGCGCTCCATCAGCGCCATCAGCGGCACCGCGCCCAGATCGTCCGCGCGCACGCCCGCCAGCACCCCGCCATACCGCCCGATAGGCGTCCGAACGGCGTCGCAGATGAAGGCTTCCTGATGGTGGGTCATGGCGCGGTCCTCTCATATCTTCAAGAGGCCGCAAGCTAGAGCATTTTTTTACGAAGGGGAAACGGGCTTCAGGCTAAGGCGTCCGCTGCAGCGGCAACCGTTTTTCGCTCGCGAAAAACGGCAAGGCCGACCGGCCGCCGGCGCTTGAGGGAAAATTAAGCCACGTTCTGCTGCCGCTGTCCGGGCGCCGAGCACGCAAGCCGCGCCAGCTTGTCGATCATCCCGTCGAGATCTTGCGCCTCGATCTGCTCGAAGGTTTCGCGCAGCCCTTCAAGCACATGGAATTGATAGAGGCCGAGGTCGAGCGTGCCGTCGGAGCTTCTGACCGCGTGGTAGGTGTCGAGCACCCGGCGGAAGGCCGGATAAAGCGCCTCTGGCATGCCCGCCCGCGCATAGACGGCGCGGAAGCCCAGCGCCCCCACATCGTGGATGAGCCGCCATATCCGTTCGTCCGGCACGTCGGTGAGATTTGCAAATGCGGCCTCCACGAAGCGCATTTCGCCCGCGCAGGCCACGCGCAGGATCAGCGTTGCCGTCAGGCGCCCGTTTTCGGAGAGCTGCGCCACCAGCGCGCGCATGTCGTCATTGCTCATGCGGGAGATGGCGTCCGCCGTCGTCCGTTCGCGCGTCTGCTCCTCCAGCGTCGCCGCCACGCGATGATCCATTTCGTGCTGCGCGACGAGATATTCGCGAAGCTGTTCGGATACCATTGCGATCAGCCGTTCGACGAGGAGCGCCGGCATTTCGCCCCGCTGCACCAGCGGCACCGAAACATCCGCATCGTCCGCATAGCGTTTCACGAGAATCGTTGCCGCCGCCTCGTTGATAACCGCACCTGCATTGTGAACGAGCCGCAGAACGGCCGTGCGGTCGCCGCGATGGGCAATCGCCTCCGACACCGGTGCCGCGACGTCCGTCCGCCCCGCGATGGCGCATTGCTTCGCCGGCGAGCCGTAATAAACGAGCCCCACCAGATCTTCGTCGGTCAATACGGGCGAGCGTTCGAGAACGGGCAACGCCACCCGGTCGATATCGCGCGCGAGCTGCAGCACGACGTCGCGCGGGGCTGCCGGATTGTCGTCCAGGCAGCGCGCAAGGGCCTCGCGCACGGATACTGCTACGTCATGGACCAGATAGCCGAGGATTTCACGTGCGAGTTCGCGCTCGCGCGGCGCGAGTTCGACTTCCGAAAACTGGCGGGCGACTTTCGCCGCGACTTCCGCGCGCGCGTCCTCGGACGGATCCGAAAGGAGCCGCTCGACATCGGCGATCGTCAGCTTTTCCGCATTCATCTGGCCCCCCAGGCCTTCCCGGTTTCGCGCCAATCGGTTCGTTGCGCGCCGGTCAAAGCCTAGGGCAAAAGCGCTTAATGAAGATTTACCCTGACACACACGTTGCGTTAAGGGATTCCGCCTCGAACGCTCCGTTCCGCGGAAACCGAACGGAATGCCGAAGTTTTTGACTCCCCCGCCTTTTCATGGATGATCCGCGCCAACCAGAAAATCGGCTAACGGGGAACGGACATCATGCTTGAGGGCATCAAGGTCATTGAAATGGCCACCTATATCGCGGCACCCGGCGCGGGCGGCATCCTCGCGGACTGGGGCGCGGACGTCGTCAAGATCGAGCCGCTGTCCGGTTGCCCCATGCGCTACACCATGCAGAATGTCGGCGCCGAGCACCTCAAGGGCTCCCCCATCTTCGATCTCGACAATCGCGGCAAGAAGGGCCTCGCTATCGACACTTCGAAGCCCGAAGGCGTCAAGGCCGTGAAGCGCCTCGTCAAGGACGCCGACGTCTTCATCACCAATGTCCGTCCCGGCGGGCTGGAGCGCGCGGGCCTCGATTATGAGTCCCTGAAAAAGGTGAACCCCCGCCTCGTCTATGCAAGCGTCACCGGCTATGGCCTCGAAGGCCCGGACCGCGACCGTCCCGGCTTCGACATCGCCGCCTTCTACGCGCGTTCCGGCGTCGGCTGGCTGCAGACCGTCAAGGGCAAGGAACCCGTCACGCTGCGCACCGGCATCGG
>JAGUWA010000368.1 GCA_020062605.1 Parvibaculum sp.
CTGGGTGGCGCTGCTCGCCGCGCTCGCGCGGCCCGAACGCGTGAAGGGCCTCGTTCTCATCGCGCCCGCGCCCGATTTCACCGAAGAACTGATGTGGAAGACGTTTTCGCAGGAAGTGAAGGACACACTCTTGCGCGACGGGCTCTATCGCGAGCCGTCGGACTCTGCGGACGAGCCTTACGAGATCACGATGACGCTCATCGAGGAGGGGCGGCGGCACCTCATTCTCGGCGAACCGATCCCGCTTTCCTGCCCCGTTCGCATCCTGCAGGGCATGAAGGATACCGACGTGCCGTGGGCCCACGCCATGCGCCTCGTCGAAACGCTCTCGGGCGAGGACGTCATGATCGATCTCTCGAAGTCAGGCGATCACCGCCTCTCGACCCCGTCGGACATCGCGCGCCTCATCCGGACGGTCGAGACGCTGCTGGAGGAGGTGGAGGGGTAGTCGCCGGGACTTCCGCCCCCTCCACGTCATTGCGAGGAGGCGAAGCCGACGAAGCAATCCAGGAGCCGCGGGTACGGAATTTGCCGCTCTGGATTGCCGCGCGCCCTACGGGCGCTCGCAATGACGAAAGAAGGGAAAACCTCAATCCACCTGAGGCAGCATGCGGTCGGCTTTCCGGAAATAGGCACGCGCATAGTCGAGAAGTTCGGTGTTGGAGGGATGGTCGACCGTCTCGATGCCGACGACATGCCCGGCGATGGGGCCGTGCTTTGCCTGCAACCGCTTCAGGAAGCCGAACTTCGCATTGGCCGGGCCCACGATCAGGATTTCACCCGCGCCGGCAAGCTTGCCTGCCACCTCGTCGAAGAAGTCCGCATCTTCCGACTGACGCCAGCTCGCGCGTCCGGTGAACTGCGCATGTTTGCGCGTCGCCTTGTTCTTTGGCGTCACCTTGCCGGCCTCGGCCTCATCCGCATTGAAGTCGAGAATGCGCGCCTCGTGGTGATCGATCCAGACGACGGCGTGATAGTGTTGGGTCATGGGTGCCTCCCGAAAATTTCCGCGATTATAACGAGGTGCGGGGTGATAGCGCTGCGGCAGAATGGCCTGCGTCATAGCGTCTTTAAGTCATAGCGTCTTCAAAAGCGCCTTCAATCCTTCGCGGTAGGTCGGATAGGCAAGCGCGACGCCAAGCTCGTCGTGAATAAGCGCGTTGGAAACGCGCCGCGAGGCCATGTAGAAGCTTCGCGCCATGGGCGACAGTGCTGCCTCCTCGAAAGGAATTTCGGGCGGCGGCACCCGCCCCAGAAGCTCTGCCGCATAGGCGACGACCACGGGTGCGGGTGCAGGTTCGTCGTCGCAGACATTGTAGATCGCGCCGGGTCGGGGTTTCGCCATCGATGCTTCGAGCACGTTCGCGATATCCTCCACATGGATGCGCGAGAAAATCTGCCCCTCCTTCACGATACGCTTCGCCGTGCCGTCGAGCACGCTTTTGAGCTGGTTCCGTCCCGGCCCGTAAATGCCCGCAAGCCGGAAGATGTGCAGCGGCAGTCCGCTTTCACGCGCAAGCGCCTGCCATTCGCGCTCGGCCGAGGCGCGCCGGTCGCTCCGCGTCACGTTCGGGTCGAGTGGCGTTTCTTCCGTCACCCACTCTCCCTTCCGGTCGCCGTAAACGCCCGTGGTCGAAAGATAAGCGGCCCAGCGGATGTCAGGCGCGAGCGCGGCAAGCACGTCCCGATGCGCAGCGAGAACGGGGTCGCCCGCTTCGGTCGGCGGGGTGGAAACCAGAAGATGCGTCGTGCCCTGAAGCACCGTTTCGGGGTCTTCCAGCGGCTCCCCGTCGGCGAAGACAAACGGTTCGATCCCCGCCGCCCTCAACCGTTCGGCTCCCTCCTCCGTCCGGCAGGTGCCCGCCACCGCAAAACCGCGTGAGGCGAGACGCCGCGCGAAAACCCGCGCGCTATAGCCGCAGCCGAAGCAGAAAAGTTTTCCGGCACCCGCCATCGCTTCATTGCCTTTCTTTAATACTTGCAAGAAGGATGCGCCGGGGTGAGGCTGTGCGCCATGAAAAACCCGTCCGCTCTTCTTCTCGTCCTTCTCCTCCTTCTCGCACCGGTCGTGACTGCGGCGCAAGAGACGCCCGAAAGCGCCGTCAGCTACGAAGCCTGTGTCGCCCTTGTCGAGAGCGACGCGGCCTCGGCGCTCGACATGGCGAAGACGCTGAAGCGCCAGCGCGGCGAGACGGAAGC
>JAGUWA010000426.1 GCA_020062605.1 Parvibaculum sp.
AAGACCGAGAAGCGCAAGCGCAACGGCCAGCCTCGCCCCTCTCCGCATCCGATCGCGCCGCGCCATCTGGCCTCGCTGCCTCCGCGTCCCGAAACCGCCTTCAGGACTCCTTTGCCACGCCTTCCACGAGCGGCACGAAACGCACCGGCAGAAGTTCCTCGCGTTTCACACCATCCCCCGTCCGCTCGATCCGTACAAGCTTCTGCTCCCCCCGGGCACCGGAAGTTGCAACGGGAACAATCATCAACCCGCCTTCCTTCAACTGATCGACGAGCGCCAGCGGAACGGCGGGCGCCGCCGCGGTGACGATGATTCGGTCGAAAGGCGCCTGTTCCGGCCAGCCCTTCGCCCCGTCGCCAACCTTGGCCGTTATGTTGTGGATGCGCAGATCCTCGAAGCGCTTGAGCGCATCGTTGAGAAGCGTGCGGTAGCGCTCAATGGTGTAGACACGCCGGCAGAGCCGGGCGAGCACCGCCGCCTGATAGCCGGACCCCGTCCCGACCTCGAGCACCTTCATGCGTTCGCCGACGCGAAGCTGCTCCGTCATGTAGGCGACGATATAGGGCTGGCTGATGGTCTGGCCGCACTCGATCGGCAGCGCGTGGTCCTCATAGGCCTGCTTGCGGAAGCTGCCGGAGATGAATTTTTCGCGGGGCACGCGCTCGATGGCGGACAATACGCGATTGTCGCGAATGCCCTGCCGCCGCAGCCCCATGATGAGTTCGATCTTCTCGTGCTCGATTTCGTCCATGGACGTGTCTTCGCTCACGGCGCCGGTCAGGAGGACTTGCGCCGCTTGCGCACGGGACCGGCAAGCGAACCGAGCGCCGCATTGAGCGCTTTCGAAGTCCGCTGATGAGTAAGGTCCATGTGAAGCGGCGTGATGGAAATACGGCCTTCATAGATCGCGCGAAGGTCTGTCCCTTGCGGCGGATTGCTGAGGATGCGCTCGAAGCCGAGCCAGTAGTAGGGATTGTTGCGTGCGTCGATGCGCTCCTCGACACGAACCAGCGACTGATCGCGCTTGCCCTGTCGCGTCACTTCGATGCCGGTGACGGAACCGGGAACGACATCGGGAAAATTGATGTTGATGAGGATTTCCTCCGGCCACCCGGCTGCAATGAGCTTCTTCAGAATATCGGGCGCGAATTCTTCCGCCGTCTTCCATTTCACATTCGACTGGCCGGAAAAACCGAAGGCCTGGCTGAGCGCGATGGACGGAATGCCGAGCTGCGTGCCCTCCATCGCGGCGGCGATGGTGCCCGAATAGGTCACGTCGTCGGCGATGTTCTGGCCGCGGTTGATGCCGGAGAGAACGAGGTCCGGCTCGGCGTCCTTCATGATATGGCGCACCGCCATCAGCACGCAGTCGGACGGCGTGCCGCGCACGGCATGGCGCTTCGGCGCGAGCTTGCGGACGCGAAGCGGATTGGCGAGCGACAGCGAATGCGCCGAGCCGCTCTGCTCTTCCTCCGGCGCGACGACCCAGACGTCGCGGGAGAGCTTGCGCGCGATCTTTTCCAGCACTTTCAGGCCCGGCGCATGAATGCCGTCGTCATTGGTGACGAGGATGCGCAATTCGCCGGATTTGGTTTTTGCTTTAGCCATGAGGCGCTATGACCTCCAGCCCGCCCATGTAAGGCTTGAGCGCCTCGGGAATGGCGATGGAACCGTCCTCCTGCTGGTAGTTCTCCATGACCGCGACGAGCGTGCGCCCGACGGCAAGGCCGGAACCGTTCAGCGTGTGGACGAAGCGCGTGTTCTTTTCGCCCTTCGGACGGTAGCGCGCATTCATGCGCCGCGCCTGGAAGTCGCCGCAGACGGAGCAGGATGAAATTTCGCGATAGGCCTTCTGCCCCGGCAGCCAGACCTCGATGTCGTAGGTCTTGCGCGAGGCAAAGCCCATGTCGCCGGTCGACAGCGTCATCACCCGGTAATGAAGGTCGAGACGCTTCAACACTTCCTCGGCGCAGGCGAGCATCCGGTCATGCTCGGCAAGCGAGGCTTCCGGCGTCGTGATCGAGACGAGTTCGACCTTGGAGAACTGGTGCTGACGGATCATGCCGCGCGTATCGCGGCCCGCCGCGCCCGCTTCGGCGCGGAAACACGCCGTATAAGCGGTGAAGCGCTTCGGCAGTTCCTCTTCCGACAGGATGCTCTCGCGCACGAGATTCGTCAGCGGCACTTCGGCGGTCGGGATCAGCCAGTATTTCTCCAGATCGTCACGGCTCTCGCCCTTGAAGGTCGCGAACTGATCGTCCGCGAATTTCGGCAATTGCGCTGTGCCGAACATCGCATCGTCGCGGACCATGAGCGGCGGCATGACCTCGGTATAGCCGAACTCCGAGGTGTGGAGGTCGATCATGAAATTGCCGATGGCGCGCTCGAGCCGGGCGAGCGGGCCCTTGAGCACCGTGAAGCGCGCACCGGATATCTTCGCCGCCGTCTCGAAATCCATGAGACCCAGCGCCTCGCCAAGGTCGAAATGCTCCTTCGCCTCGAAGTTCATCTCGCGGGCGCTGCCATGGGTATGGTGCACCACATTGGCGCTCTCGTCCGGGCCGACCGGCACTTCGTCGAGGGGAATATTCGGGATCGAGGCGAGCGCGGCCTGAAGCTCGGCATTGACCGCCCGCTCCTCCTCCTCGCCTGCCTGAATGCGGCCCTTGAGGGACGACACCTCGTCCATCAGTTTCTGCGCGAGGGCATCGTCCTTTTTCGCCTTCGCCTGACCGATCTGCTTCGACGCGTCGTTGCGGGCCTGCTGCATTTCCTGCAGCGAGGTGATGATTTTCCGCCGCCGCTCGTCGATCTCGATAAGGCGCGCGGATTGAGGCGCGAGCCCGCGCTTCGCGAGCCCTGCATCGAAACCCTGAGCGTCGTCGCGAATGGCCTTGATGTCGAACATGACAACCTGAAAGTGATGAGATTTCCGGAATGCCGGAGTACGAAATACGGCCGAATCGGCCGCAGGACGTACCCCGCCCGCTTGTCGCGCCCTGTATACGCGGAAGGGCCGAAAGCGTCCAGACGAGGCCCGGGAAGCGTTATGCCTCGCCTTCCGCCGTTTCGGCTTCGGCCTTCTTCTTCTCCGTCCAGGCGACGGTGAAGATCGAAATCTCGTAGAGGAGCAGCGTCGGAACGCCGAGAGCGATCTGGCTGAAGAAGTCGGGAGGCGTCAGGAAGGCCGCCACCGCGAAGATGATGACGATGGCATAGCGCCTTCCCCGCCTGAGCTGGGCGGCATTCACGATCCCGGCGCGCGCGAGCAGTGTCAGGATCACCGGCAGCTGGAAGCAAATGCCGAAGGCCAGGATGAAGGCCGTGACGAGGTTCAGATACTCGCTGACCTTGGGCAGGAGCTCGATCGTCGCCTCTCCCTCGCCGCCCGATTGCTGCATGCTCATGAAGAAATTGAGCGCGATCGGCAGCGCGCCGAAATAGACGAGAGCCGCGCCCATGAGAAACAGGACCGGCGTGGCGATGAGATAGGGCACGAAGGCGCCGCGCTCGTGCTTGTAGAGCCCCGGAGCGACGAACATGTAGACCTGCGCCGCGATGATCGGGAAGGCGATGAAGATCGCCCCGAACATCGAGAGCTTGAGCCGGGTCAGAAAGAATTCCTGAGGCGCCGTGTAGATGAGATGCGCGCCGCCCTCGGATGTCACGATCCGGTTATAAGGCTCGACCAGCAGGTTGAAGATGTCGATGGAGAAATAGAAGCAGATGCCGAAGCCGACCGCGAAGGCGAGCAGAACCTTGATGAGGCGCGAGCGAAGCTCGATCAGGTGATCGAGCAGCGGCGCCCGCGAGGCTTCGATTTCATCGTCGGGACTGGGCTCGGCAGGAGACGCGCTCATTCGCCGTCCCGCTTCGTTTCGGGAGTGCCGCTGACGGACGCTGGTTCGCCCGCCCCATAAGCCTCAACCGCCTCGGTCTCGCGGATCGAGTCCGCGATGCCGTCGGAAACGCCGCTGGTGTCGAGAGGCTCGGCCCGCTCCTCTTCGGATTTCGCCGCCGATGCAGCGGCCGCCTCGGCGCCCGCGCCGCCGCCGCCTATTTTCAGCGGCTTGTCGATTTCGCGCTGGAGCGAGCGCATGGGTTCCGTCACATGGCCGCGAAGGCTCGAGACCTCCTTGCGCAGTTCCTCAAGCTCGGTTTCCCGGGCGAGGTCCTCGAAGGAGGTCTGGAACTCGCGCGCCATGGCACGAACCTTCGACACATACTGGCCAGCCGTGCGCATCATCCGCGGCAGGTCCTTCGGGCCTACGAAGACGATGGCAATGACCACAAGGGCCAGCAGTTCTGACCATCCGATATCGAACATGTGAGGTCCTGAAACGCCTCAGTCCCGCGCCACGCAGCGCGGGAACTCTGGCCGGTCCCGGGCAATCAGCCGTGGGAGGCCTTGTTTTTCGACTCCGTGCTCTCCTCGCGGGAGACCGTCGCGTCGATCGTCTTGGGTTCAGGCTTGGCCGACGGGGTCTCGTCCTCGTCGGAAAGCCCCTTCTTGAAGCTGCGGATACCCTTCGCGACGTCGCCCATCATGTCGGAAATCTTGCCCCTGCCGAACAGCAGCACGATGAGGACGAGGACGATGAGGATTTGTGTCCAACCCGGCATTTCTGTCTCCAATGGC
>JAGUWA010000305.1 GCA_020062605.1 Parvibaculum sp.
GGCGGCGGGCCCGGCATGGTGATGCGGGCGGATGTCGTGGCAGCGGCGGTCGATGCGGTCCACGGGGCCGGCGATCGGCGGCCGCTGATCTATCTGAGCCCGAGGGGGCGGCCCCTCACCCAGAAAAGGGTGAGGGAACTGGCCTCGGGGCCCGGCGCCGTCCTTCTCTGCGGGCGGTTCGAGGGTCTCGATCAGCGCGTCATCGAGGCGCGGGAGATGGAAGAGATCAGCCTCGGCGATTTCGTCCTTTCGGGCGGAGAACCGGCGGCGATCGCCCTTCTCGATGCCGTTGTCCGGCTTCTGCCGGGCGTCATGGGCAAAGAGGCGTCCGGCGAGGACGAAAGTTTCGAAAGCGGGCTTCTCGAGTACCCGCACTACACGCGGCCCCAGATCTTCGAGGGCCGTGAAATTCCGCCGGTTCTCACCTCCGGCGACCATGCAAAGGTTAAGGCATGGCGCCGGGAGAGGGCCGAAGAGACCACCAGGCAGAGGCGGCCCGATCTCTGGGAGAAATTTCTCCGGAAAAGGCCCTAAGACAGTCGCCAATGCCTATTATTTATGTTAGGGAAGCGCGCTTCCGGGCGGGGATGTCCCGAAAACCCTGAGCGCCTTCATATCCGAGGTTGAGACCCATGAATATCATCGAGCAGCTCGATCAGGAGCAGATGGAAGCTCTTGCGAATGGCAAGACCCTTCCCGACTTCGCGCCCGGCGACACGCTGCAGGTCAATGTGAAGGTTGTTGAAGGCACCCGCGAGCGCGTTCAGGCCTATGAAGGCGTCTGCATCGCGCGCGCCGGCGGCGGCATCAACGAGAACTTCACGGTCCGCAAGATTTCCTATGGCGAAGGCGTGGAACGCGTGTTCCCGCTCTATGGTCCGCTGATCGACTCGATCAAGGTTCTGCGCAAGGGCCGGGTGCGCCGTGCGAAGCTCTATTACCTTCGCGGGCTGCGCGGCAAGGCTGCCCGAATTACCGAGAAAAAGCAGGACAAGACCCGCAGCCAAGAGAACGGCGCCGCCTGATTTCGTCCGCATAAGCGGAAACTGTCTCTAGAAAAGCGGGCAGGGCGGTGAAACGCCCAAGGCCCGCTTTTTTGTTGTGCGGCCCCGAATACCGATCTGAAACGAAGAAGAAATGCGGCGACGCGCGGAACCCCGCGCAGGGCGCCGCCGGAAGAGAGAGAAGCAAATGGCACAGAGCACGATGCCCCGAACCATGTACGACAAGATCTGGGATGCGCACCTGGTCGAGATGGCCGAGGACGGCACGGGCCTCCTCTATATCGACCGCCATCTCGTGCATGAGGTCACGAGCCCGCAGGCCTTCGAGGGCCTGCGCATGGCGCATCGCAAGGTTCACGCGCCGCGGAAGACGCTCGCCGTCGCCGACCACAACGTGCCGACGACCGACCGCTCCAAGGGCATCGCCGACGAAGAGAGCCGCATCCAGGTCGAGACGCTCGAGCACAATGCGCAGGATTTCGGCGTCGAATATCTGCAGATGTCCGACATCCGCCAGGGCATCGTTCATATCGTGGGCCCGGAGCAGGGCTTCACGCTGCCCGGCACCACCATCGTCTGCGGCGACAGCCACACCTCGACGCATGGCGCCTTCGGCGCGCTCGCGCATGGCATCGGCACGTCGGAAGTCGAGCATGTGCTCGCGACCCAGACGCTGATCCAGTCCAAGGCGAAGAACATGCGCATCAACGTGGTGGGCAAGGCGCCGGAAGGCTTCACCGCGAAGGACATCGTGCTCGCCATCATCGGCGAGATCGGCACGGCGGGCGGCACGGGCTATGTCATCGAATATGCGGGCGAGGCGATCCGCGAACTGTCGATGGAAGGCCGCATGACCGTATGCAACATGACGATCGAGGGCGGCGCCCGCGCCGGCCTCATCGCGCCGGACGAAAAGACCTTCGCCTATCTCGAAGGCCGCCCGCGCGCGCCCAAGGGCAAGGCGTGGGAAATGGCCGTCGAATACTGGAAGACGCTGCCGTCGGACGAAGGCGCGAAGTTCGACAAGGAAATCACCATCGACATCGCCAACCTGCCGCCGCTCATCACCTGGGGCACGAGCCCGGAAAACGTCATCAAGATCACGGACCGTATTCCCGATCCGAAGGACGTGTCGGACGAGGCGCATGCGAAGTCGATGCAGCGCGCGCTGGACTATATGGGCCTCACCCCCGGCACGCCGATCGTCGACGTCAAGATCGACCGCGTCTTCATCGGCTCCTGCACCAATGGCCGCATCGAAGATCTGCGCGCCGCCGCCGTCATCGCCGAAAAGGCGATCAAGGCGGGCCGCAAGGTCGCGCCGACAGTGAACGCCATGGTGGTGCCCGGTTCCGGCCTCGTGAAGGAACAGGCGGAGAAGGAAGGTCTCGACAAGATCTTCCTCGAAGCGGGCTTCGAATGGCGCGAGCCCGGCTGCTCCATGTGCCTTGCGATGAATGCCGACAAACTTGCGCCCGGCGAACGCTGCGCCTCGACATCCAACCGCAATTTCGAAGGCCGTCAGGGCCGCGGCGGCCGCACGCATCTCGTCTCACCGGCGATGGCCGCGGCGGCGGCGATCGAAGGTCATTTCGTCGATGTGCGTGAATTCGGGAACTGAGGGAACGACAATGGAAAAGTTCAACAAGCTGACGGGCGTCGCGGCGCCGCTGCCGATCATCAATGTCGATACCGACATGATCATCCCGAAGCAGTTTCTGAAGACGATCAAGCGCACGGGGCTCGGCAAGAACCTCTTCGACGAGATGCGCTATGACGACGATGGAAAAGAGATTCCGGATTTCGTGCTGAACAAGCCGGCCTACCGGAACGCGCAGATCCTCGTCACGGGCGAGAATTTCGGTTGCGGTTCGTCGCGCGAGCATGCGCCCTGGGCGCTGCTCGATTTCGGCATCCGCTGCGTGATAGCGCCCTCCTTCGCCGACATCTTCTACAACAACTGCTTCCAGAACGGCATCCTGCCCATCGTGCTGCCGCAGGAAGAAGTCGACAAGCTGATGGACGACGCGGAACGCGGCGCCAACGCCGTCGTCACCGTCGATCTCGAAGCACAGGAAATCCGCGGACCGGATGGCGGCGTCATTACCTTCGACATCGACCCCTTCCGCAAGCATTGCCTGCTCGAAGGTCTCGACGGCGTCGGCCTCACGCTCAAGAAGGAAGCGGAGATCGCCAGCTTCGAGAAGAAACTCGAAGAGACGCAGCCCTGGCTTTAAGCGCATTACTTTATTAATCGTCAAGCCCGGCAATGACGAATAGGGAAAGACCGAGACTCCAATGACAAGAAACATCCTCATCGTCGCCGGCGACGGCATCGGCCCGGAAGTCATGGGCGAAGTCGAGCGCGTGATCCAATGGTACAATGACAATCGCGGCTTCGACGCGGCGGTCGAGAACGAACTCGTCGGCGGCTGCTGCTACGACGCGCATGGCGTCGCGGTGATGGACGAGACGGTCGAGAAGGCGAAGCGCGCGGACGCCGTCATGCTCGGCGCGGTCGGCGGACCGAAATGGGATAACGTGCCATACGAGGGCCGCCCCGAATCGGGCCTGCTCAGGCTGCGCAAGGACCTCGAACTCTTCGCCAATCTGCGCCCCGCGCTCTGCTTTGCCGCGCTCGCGGACGCCTCGTCGCTGAAGCGCGAGATCGTCGAGGGCCTCGACATCATGATCGTGCGCGAGCTCACCGGCGGCGTCTATTTCGGCGAGCCGAAGGAAATCACCGATCTCGGAAATGGCGAGCGGCGCGGCGTCGACACGCAGGTCTACACGACGAGCGAAATTCGCCGCATCGCCGAGGTCGCCTTCGATCTCGCGAGGAAGCGCGGCAATCGCGTCATGTCGGTCGAGAAGCGCAATGTGATGAAGTCGGGCGTGCTCTGGTACGAGGAAGTCTCGAAGCTCCACAAGGAGAAGTTCGCGGATGTGAAACTCGAACACATGCTGGCCGACAATTGCGCCATGCAGCTCGTGCGCAACCCGAAGCAGTTCGACGTCATCGTGACCGATAATCTTTTCGGCGACGTGCTCTCCGACATCGCCTCGATGCTCACGGGCTCGCTCGGCATGCTGCCCTCCGCTTCGCTCGGCGCGAAGGACGCATCCGGCAAGGCCTGCGCCATGTACGAGCCGGTGCATGGCTCCGCGCCCGATATCGCGGGCACGGGTGCTGCCAATCCCATCGCCTCGATCCTCAGTTTCGCCATGGCGCTGCGCTACACGTTCGAGCTTGGCGCCGATGCCGACCTGCTCGAAAAAGCCGTCGATAGCGTTCTCGCCGAGGGCTTGCGCACCGGCGACATCATGCAGCCGGGCATGAAAAAAGTCGGGACCAGGGAGATGGGCGACGCGATCCTCGCCGCGCTTGATGCGTTGAATAAATAGTCGAAATAGGCCGCCGCCATATTCGCCTCCCCCTTGCGGGGAGGCTCAAAAATCGTTGAGAAGCAACGATTTTTGGGTGGGGGTCTACGGCGCCTAACAAACCCGATGAGATTTGCGGGTTGGGGCGGTGCCGAACCCCCCACCCGAAAAACCGCCGCCAATGCGACGGTTTTTCGACCTCCCCGCGAGGGGGAGGTGAAGAACCTGCGAACCGCCCACTTGTCAGAATGTCTGGCACAAGGGGGAGGTGAAGATGTGGTCGGCGGCGTTCCATGACAGAATGCCGATGCCATGGCCAATGAGCGCGCGCGCTATCTGAGACGAAACCAGACCGAGGCGGAGCGGAGGCTCTGGCTCTATCTGAAGGACATGAAGCACGACGGGTTTCATTTCCGGCGGCAATGTCCGGTCGGTCCCTATGTCGCCGATTTTCTCTGCTATTCGGCCCGGATCATTATTGAGGTCGATGGCGGTCAGCATGGAGCGGATGAAGGGATCGAGCATGACCGGCGCCGCGACGAATGGTTCGAGAAAGACGGCTATCGCGTTCTCAGATATTGGAACAACGACGTGCTCGGAAATATCGAAGGTGTGATGGAGACAATCCTGAGCATCCTGAATGAAGGAAAGAGGTCCTAGCCTCTTCCAGCGGAACACTGGAGACGATCATGGGCTACAAGATTGCCGTTCTCGGCGCCACGGGCAATGTGGGCCGCGAAATGCTGAACATTCTGGCCGAGCGCGAATTTCCGGCGGATGAGGTCGTGGCGCTGGCGTCCCGCCGCAGCCAGGGCACGGAAGTGTCGTTCGGCGACCGCGACCTGAAGGTCAAGGCGCTCGAAACCTACGATTTCGCGGGCACCGATATCTGCCTCATGGCGACGTCGGGTGAAATGTCGGCCGAATGGGCGCCCAAGATCGCGGCCAAGGGCTGCGTCGTCATCGACAATTCGTCGAAGTGGCGCATGGACCCCGACGTGCCGCTGATCGTGCCGGAAGTGAATGCGTCCGCCATCGCGGGCTATGCAAAGAAGAACATCATCGCCAATCCGAACTGCTCGACGGCGCAGATGGTCGTTGCGCTGAAGCCGCTGCATGACGCGGCCGGCATCCGCCGTGTCGTCGTCTCGACCTATCAGTCGGTCTCGGGCGCGGGCAGGGAAGCGATGGACGAGCTTTTCAGCCAGACGCGCGCGATCTTCGTCAATGACAGCATCGACGAAGGCAAGTTCACCAAGCAGATCGCCTTCAACGTCATTCCTCACATCGACGTCTTCATGGAAGACGGGCAGACGAAGGAGGAATGGAAGATGATGGCGGAGACGAAGAAGATCCTCGATCCGAAGATCAAGCTGACCGCCACCTGCGTGCGCGTGCCGGTCTTTGTCGGTCACTCGGAAGCGATCAATATCGAGTTCGAACGGGCGATCTCGGACGAGGAAGCGCGCGACATCCTGCGCGAGGCGCCGGGCTGCCTCGTCGTCGACAAGCATGAGGATGGCGGCTATGTGACGCCCATCGAATGCGTCGGCGAATA
>JAGUWA010000031.1 GCA_020062605.1 Parvibaculum sp.
CGCTCGTCTTCATCGAAGTCATCGGGCGGCGCGGGCGCGTTGCCAATCCGCTCGCCCGCGACCGGGCCGCGGAACCGCGTGCGCTCCATGGTGTTGCGCGCTGGGCAGCAAGTCTCGCCTGCGCCCTTCCCGTCATTCTCGGATTCGTTATTCCCGCGGGCGTGCTGCTTCGCTATGCCATTCTTCAAGGCGATCCGCTGCTTGGACGCAACTTCTTCGGCTTTGCATGGAACAGTCTTTTCGTCGCCGCCGTGGCGGCAGCAATCGCGACTGCGCTCGCACTTCTCCTCGCCTATGGCGAGAGGTTGCATCCCACGCGCTTCAACCGTGTGTCCATAAGGCTCGCGACACTTGGCTACGCCCTTCCCGGCGCCATGATCGCCATAGGCATCCTCACGCTTTCAACCGGCATCGACCATGCCTTTGCCGGTGCGGCGGACGGGTTGGGCTTTTCGCCGGGGCTCATTCTCACAGGATCGATCGCGGGCCTCGTCTTTGCCTATATCGCGCGGTTCCTGACCGCCGCCTACAACGCGACGCATAGCGGCCTCGAAAAGATTCATCCGACGCTCGATGCTGCCGCTCGAAGCCTCGGCGCGACACCCCGCCGCGTCCTTTCGGCCGTCCACGTCCCCCTTCTTCGAGGTGCACTTGCCAGCGCGGCACTCATCGTCTTCATCGATGTCATGAAGGAACTCCCGGCGACGTTGCTGTTGCGTCCCTTCAACTTCGAAACCCTTGCGACGCGGACCTATCGCCTCGCATCCGATGAGAAGCTCGGCGAGGCAAGCACTGCGGCGCTCATGATCGTCGCCCTCGGGCTCATACCGGCGATCCTGCTCAGCCTGTCGATTTCACGAGGCGGCGCGCGTCCCGCCATTACGCCTCCTTACACGGACAAGTGAGCCGTTTCTGCCGCGTTGAGCCGATGTGCCGGGGACGCCAGGTAGACAAAGCGCGGTGCGCGTCTTGACTTCCCTCTCCCACGGACAAGTTCATGAGGCATGGACTGGCACCAATTCCGTCGGAACAGGCTTTCCCGGCCGATTTTCGGCTGGGCGCAGCGCGTGCTGCCGGCAATGTCGGAGACGGAGAGTGAGGCTCTCGAGGCGGGCGACGTTTGGTGGGAGGCCGATCTCTTCACTGGCAACCCGGAGTGGCAGCGGCTCCTCGACACGCCGAGACCTGAGCTGACCTCCGAAGAACGTGCCTTCATGGACGGTCCGGTCGAAGAGCTGTGCGACATGCTCGACGACTGGAAGATCACGTGGGAAGACGGCGATCTGCCGAGCGAAGTCTGGGATTTCATCAAGCACAACCGCTTCTTCGGCATGATCGTGCCCAAGAAGTATGGCGGTCTTGAATTCTCCGCGTTTGCCCATTCCGAGGTCATCCGCACGATTTCAAGCCGCTCGGCGACAGCGGCCGTCACGGTTATGGTGCCGAACTCGCTCGGGCCCGGTGAACTCCTCATGCAATTCGGGACGGAAGAGCAGCGCGAATACTGGCTGCCCCGGCTCGCGCGCGGCGAGGAAGTGCCCTGTTTTGGGCTGACGAGCCCGGAGGCCGGATCCGATGCCGCTTCGATGACCGACAGCGGCGTCATCTGCCGCGGCACGTGGAGAGGAGAAGAGGTTCTCGGCATAAGGCTCAACTGGCACAAGCGTTACATTACGCTCGCACCCGTGGCCACGGTCCTCGGGCTCGCCTTCAAACTGCGCGACCCGGACCACCTTCTCGGCGACGAGGAGGAACTCGGCATCACCGTCGCGCTGGTGCCCACACACCTGCCCGGTGTGACGACGGGGCGGCGTCATCTCCCTTCTTTCCAGATGTTCCAGAACGGCCCCACCAAGGGAAAGGACGTCTTCATTCCTCTCGATCACGTCATTGGCGGCGAGGCACAGCTCGGCAAGGGCTGGAAAATGCTGATGGCGGCGCTCGCGGCCGGGCGGGGAATATCGCTTCCTTCGCTCTCGGCCGCTGCAGCCGCCTTCTCCGCCCGCACGACGGGCGCCTATGCGCGGATTCGCGAACAGTTCGGCATTCCCGTCGGCAAGTTCGAAGGCGTGCAGGAGCGGCTCGGTGCAATCGCGGCCGCGGCCTACCGGCTCGACGCGGCACGACGCCTCACCTGCGCCGGTCTCGACAGCGGACTGAAGCTTGCTGTCATATCCGCCATCATGAAGGCGCATGCGACGGACCAGATGCGCCAGGCGGTGAACGACGCGATGGACGTCCATGCGGGCAAGGCTGTCATCGACGGCCCGTCCAACTATCTCGGCAATCTCTATCGCGCAGTGCCGGTCGGCATCACGGTCGAGGGCGCCAACATCCTGACGCGCAACCTCATTATCTTCGGGCAGGGGGCGATCCGTGCGCACCCCTACCTCCTGAAGGAGATGAATGCGCTCGAAGAGGAAGACAGGGAGCTGGCCCTCACCAGGTTCGACAAAGCCTTCTGGGCGCATGTCGGACACGGGCTCAAAACGGCGGGACGCGCATGGATACGCAACTGGTCCGGCGGGCTCATCTCTCCCTCGCCAAGGGCCGGGAAGGCGCGCCGATACTACAGGCAGCTCTCGCGCGCATCCGCCGGCTTTGCCCTTCTTTCCGATTTCGCGTTGCTGACGCTCGGCGGCGCACTGAAGCGCAAGGAAATGCTTTCGGCGCGGCTCGGCGACATTCTCTCGGAACTCTATTTTCTCTCCGCCGTGCTCAAGCGCTGGGAGGACGAAGGGCGACAGACGGACGATCTTCCGCTTCTCGCCTACTCGATGGAGGAAGGACTTGCCACGATCGACCGTCGCTTTGCCGAACTCTTTGCCAACCTGCCGAACCGCTTCGTCGCGGGGCTGTGCAAGTTTCTGATACAGCCACTCGGTCCACGCCGGTACGGACCAAAAGACAAGATCACCGTAAGGTGCGCCGAAATCCTGATGGCCCCTTCCGCTACGCGGGACCGCCTCACCTCGGGCCTCCATCGAGGCCGCGGAAACGACGCCGTCGCCGCACTGGAACGTGCCTTCAGTCTTTCCGTGCTGACAGAGAAGCCAAGAGACGCAATGCGCAAGGCGGCGATCGACAACCCTGAGACTGCCGTCGCAACCGGGGACATCACGGCAGCGGAAGCCGAGCAGGTCGCCGAATACCGGAAGGCTGTGGCCGCCGTCGTGGCGGTCGACGATTTTGCGCCGGGGAATATTGCCTTTCACGGAATGGGCGCAGAACAGCGCGAAACCGGTAGGCCAGCGCAGGCAGCACGCGTGTGAGAGCGGTCATGTGCGAGGATGCGCACGGATTCGTCCGCTGGTAGACTCGAAAACAACCAGAGGCTCTCCAACCGCGGTGACCGTGCGACCTTGCCCAGATTTCCGAAAACATTCGACGACGCTGCAACCATAGCCGATGCAATCATTGATCGTGTCGGCAAGAAGATCGTCCTGGCGCTGCCCCTCGGACTCGGCAAGCCAAACCATCTGACCAACGCACTTGTGCAGCGGGCAATAGAAGACCCGTCGGTCTCTCTGCGAATCTTCACAGCGTTGACGCTTGAGGTGCCGCGACCGTCTGGCGATATCGAACGGCGCTTCATGGCTCCGGTACTGAAGCGTTTGTTCGAGGGCTATCCCGAACTTGCCTACGCGAGCGCGCTGCACGCCGGAACGCTGCCCCAGAATATCCAGGTCAACGAGTTCTTCATGCAGGCCGGGCGCTGGCTCAATTCCCCCCGGCAACAGCAGAACTATATTTCGGCCAATTACACGCATGCCCTTCGTTATGTGCTGGAGACAAACGTGAATGTCGTCGCCCAGCTTGTCGCCCCAGCACCGGCACGCGACCGCTTCAGCCTGAGCTGCAATCCGGATATTTCCCTCGACCTTCTGCAGGCGAAGCGGGAAGGCCGGGCCGACTTCATCTTCGCCGGCGAGACCAATTTCGAACTTCCCTACATGGAGGGCGTTGCGGAAGTTGACGCTTCCGAGTTCGACTTGCTGCTCGACAGCGAAGCTCTACAGTTTCCGCTCTTTGCGCCGCCACGCGAGCCCGTCTCGCCCGCGGACTACGCGATCGGACTGCAGGTCGCCAGCCTCGTTCCCGATGGTGGCACGCTGCAGATCGGTATCGGTTCCATCGGCGATGCGGTGGGGCAAGCGCTGGTTCTTCGCCACCGCGACAACGGCGCGTTCTGCGACGTGGCGAACCGCCTCAATGTGCGCGGCAACGAACGCGGCCGTTTCGAGGAAGGGCTTTACGGCGCGAGCGAAATGCTCGTCGAGTGTTTCATCGATCTGATCGAGGCGGGTGTCGTAAAGCGCGAGGTGGACGGCGTCCTCGTGCATGGTGGCTTCTTTCTCGGCTCTCGCACACTCTACCAGCGGCTAAGGGACATGGATCCTCCACAGCGGGCGCGCGTCGCCATGGTGCCGGTCGCCTTCGTGAATGACCTGCATGGCGACGAGGAGCGCAAACGCGCTGCCCGCAAGAAGGCGCGCTTCGTCAACACAGCCATGATGGCGACGCTGACGGGTGCCGTCGTTTCCGACGGGCTTGAAGACGGCCGCGTGGTGAGCGGTGTCGGCGGGCAGTACAATTTCGTCGCACAGGCCTTCGCGCTGGAAGATGCGCGCTCGGTTGTCACGATGCGGGCGACGCGCAGCAAGGATGGCAAGGCGACATCGAATATTGTCTTCTCCTATGGCCACACGACGATCCCGCGGCATCTGCGGGACATGGTGGTGACGGAATATGGCATCGCAGACCTGCGCGGAAAGACCGATGGCGAAGTGGTGGCCGAAATGCTTTCGATTGCGGATTCCCGCTTTCAGGACCAATTGCTCGCTCAGGCAAAGAAGGCGGGCAAGATCGCCGCCAGCTACCAAATTCCGGAGAGCCACCGCCACAACACGCCTCAGCGGATCGAGGCTGCCCTCAGCCATGCCCGGATGGCCGGCCTGCTGCCGCTTTTCCCTTTCGGCAGCGATTTCACGGAGGAGGAAGTCGCGCTGATGCCGGCACTCGGCCGCCTACGCAGTGCTTCCAGAGGAGACTTGCTGAAGCTCGTTCTGCGCGGGGGCCCAGAGACGGCGGAAGCCAAGAGAGGGCTGGAGCGGATGGGTCTGGCCACTCCCCGAAGCATCAAGGAACGGCTCTACCGGCGCGCGCTGCTCGCCGCCCTCGCCTCCTGAAGCAACAATTACAAGAAAAAGGCGCAAAAGCGGTCCACCGGCCTTGATGGTCGCCACCGCCCCATCCTATTTACGCCTGTGACTTCCATGCTGCAGTGCAAAAAATTTGCATCGCGGAACAAGAATCGAGCCGGCCCGGCCTTGGAATCCGGCCGAACCATAATATATAGCCCCGATATATCGTATCTATATACCTCGGATCGATAGTGCACCGAGGCAAGGACGGCCTCTCTATGCAAGTCACGACGCTCTGCCTGGGTGCGCTCGTTTTCGGCGATGCCACGGGCTACGAAATCAACAAGATGTTCGAGGATGGCCCCTTCAGCCATTTTCTCGATGCGAGCTATGGCTCGATCTATCCGGCGCTGACGCGGCTGACGGAGGAAGGTCTCGTTACCTGCAAGGCGGAAGCGCAGGAGAAGCGGCCCGACAAGAAAATCTACTCGCTCACCGACAAGGGCTGCCTGAAGTTGCGGGACGCGCTGCAACAGCCTATCGCGGACGACAAGTATCGTTCGGAGTTTCTCTTCACGCTTCTCTTTGCACATCTGCTTCCGCGCAGCCGCGTCCGCCTGATGGTGGACCAGCGCCTTGCGACGATGAAAGAGAAGCTTTCCGAACTCGCCAAGCCAGGAACAAACGACACGCCAGGCATGGATTTCGCGCGGCAATATGGTTACGCGGTCTACTCGGCCTCCGTGGACTTCCTCGAAAACAACCGACATCTGATCGAAGAGATCGCAACCGAAGAAGAAGCGCATGTTTGACCGGCTGAAAGACACAACCATCAGAGCAACCGGCGGACGGCTTCACCGCTCGCACATGATTGCGATCGGTATCGCGGTCGCGATCGCTCTCTGGTTCGCAACGGGGATTTTCACCGGCAACGGGAGCACAGGTCCCGAATTGACCGCCGGCGAACAGGATGCCGCCAGTAACGCAACGGTCCGCGTTCGTGTGATGGAATCGACGGCGACGCTGCGCCGGGGCTCCTTCATCATTCGTGGGCGCACCGAGGCGAAGCGCGCGGTCGAAGTGCGCGCGGAAACGCAGGGTACGGTAGCGAAGCTTCCCGTCGAAAAAGGCGAGCGTGTCGTCAAAGGCGATGTTCTTTGCGAACTCGCCCTCAATGCCCGCGACGCACAACTCGCCGAGGCACAGGCGCTCGTCAGACAGCGGCGTCTCGAATACGACGCTTCGCGTCAGCTTGCGGAGAAGGGCTATCGCGCGCCGACCGTCGCCGCAGGCTCGAAAGCCGCCTACGACGCCGCGCAGGCCCGTCTCAAGCAGATGGAGGTCGAGGTCGGTCAAACGAAGATCAGAGCGCCATTCGACGGCGTCTTCGACGGGCGGCCTGTCGAGGTGGGCGACTATATGCGCGTGGGCGATGTCTGCGGGCTTGTCGTCGAGCTCAACCCGCTCCTGATCGTGGGGCAAGTGGCGGAGGACCGTGTCGCTTCTCTGCAAATCGGTGAGCCCGGCACGGCGCGGCTCGTCACGGGCGAAACGGCCGAAGGCAAGATCAGCTTCGTCGCGAAGACGGCGGACCCCGCGACCCGCACTTTCCGCGTCGAACTCGAGGTGCCGAACGAAGACCTGTCAAAGCGCTCCGGCGTAACAGCCGAGATCGTCGTGCCCGGCCAGGAAGTGCTCGCTCACAGGATCCCGAGCGGCATTCTCTCGCTGGACGATAATGGCGTCATCGGTATCCGCACGGTGGGTGCAGACGAGCGGGTCGAATTCAAGCGGGTCACGCTCATTGACGATACGCCCGAGGGCCTCTGGGTTACCGGGTTGCCCGAGAAGATCACGGTGATCACGGTCGGGCAGGATTACGTCAAGGAAGGCCAGAAGGTCGAGCCCGTGGCGGGCAACCAGGTTGGAGCGTCGCTGTGAATGCTTTTATCGAAGCCGCTATCGGACATTCGCGCACCGTTCTGACATCGATGGTGCTGCTGGTCGCGGCCGGCGTCATTTCCTTCATATCGATCCCGAAGGAAGCCGACCCAGACATTCCAATTCCGATTTTCTATGTCTCGATCGTCCATCAAGGCATCTCGCCCGAGGACGCGGAGCGCCTGCTCATTCGGCCGATGGAAACGGAACTGCGCTCGCTCGAAGGGCTGGAGGAGATCACAGCCATCGCCTCCCAGAGCCATGCCGGAATCGTGCTCGAGTTCGATGTGAACTTCGACAAGGATGCGGCGCTGCAGGACGTTCGCGAGAAGGTTGATCTTGCCCGCGCCAAACTTCCGAGCGATACGGAAGAGCCCATCGTCCGCGAGTTCAA